>DATAGF010000191.1:0-1902 GCA_036257075.1 Miltoncostaeaceae bacterium | reverse complement strand
TCGACGCCTACGGGGCCGCCCAGGAGCGCGAGAGCACATGATCGAGGTCGAGGCGCGTGGCCGGGCCGACACGGCGCCGCTCGTCGCGCGCCTGGTGTGGGCGTGCGACCGGCTCGGGGTCGGCCGCGGGAGCATGGGCCTCATGCTCGTCGGCCCGGACGAGATGGCCGTCATCAACCGCGACCACCGCGGCACGCCCGAGCCGACCGACGTGCTGGCCTTCCCCGTCGACGGCCCCGAGGCCGCCGGCTGGCCCGCCGACGGGCCCCCGCCGGAGCTGGGCGATGTCGTCATCTGCCCGGAGGCCGCCCGGGAGCCGCTCGAGACGCTCGCCGTCCACGGGCTCCTGCACCTGCTCGGCTACGACCACGAGACCGACGAGGGCGAGATGCTCGCGCTGCAGGACCGCCTCGTCGCCGACATCCCGTGAGCACCTCCCAGAAGGAGACCCGCCCGCCCGAGCCCTCGGGGCCGGCGTCGGCGCCCGAGCCCGCCCCGTCGCGCATCCGGCGCATCCTGCGGCGCGCGCCGGCGCCCACCCTCCCGCCCCAGGGCTCGCTGCGCTGGTCGTTCACCTGGGCCTTCGAGGGGATCGTCTATGTGCTCCGCACCCAGCGGAACATGCAGATCCACGTGGCCGCCGCCGTGGTGGCCCTGGTGCTCGGGCTGCTGCTCGACTTCTCGCGCCTCGAGCTGGCCGCGATCGTGGGCGCGATCAGCCTGGTGCTGGTCGCCGAGATGATGAACACGGCCATCGAGGCGGCGATCGACGCGGTCGTGACCACGTACCACCCGCTGGTGAAGATCGCCAAGGACGTGGCGGCCGGCGCGGTCCTGGTGGCGACCGTCAACGCGCTGGCGATCGCCTACTTCGTCTTCTACGACCACCTCACCGAGCCCGGGCGCGACCTGCTGGTCGGGGTGCGGCGCTCGCCGACCCACCTGGTCGTCGTGGTGATGATCGTGACGCTGATCGCCGTCGTCGCCGTGAAGGCCTGGGTGGGCCGCGGGACGCCCCTGCGCGGGGGCCTGCCGTCCGGCCACGCCGCCGCGGCCTTCGCCGGCTGGGCGGCGGTCACGATCATCGCCGAGCCCCTGCGGCACGCCGCGCTGGTCTCGACGCTGGCCTTCCTGATGGCGCTGCTCGTGGCCCAGTCGCGGGTGGAGGCCGGGATCCACTCGATCGTGGAGGTGGCCGCGGGGGCGGTCCTCGGCACGGGCGTCGCCATCATCATCTTCCAGCTGTGGGGGTGAGCGCGAACCTCCTCGCGCTCGCCGCCTCTCGGCGGGCGGCGGCGCTCGTCGGATGAGGTTCCGCTCCGGCCTGGTCGCGCTCGCCGGGCGCCCCAACGTCGGCAAGTCCACGCTTGCCAACGCGCTCGCGGGCCAGCAGGTCGCGGCCGTCTCACCCCGCCCCCAGACGACCCGCCGGCGCATCACGGCCGTCGTCCACGGCGGCGACTGGCAGGCCGTGCTGCTCGACCTGCCGGGCTTCCAGCGCCCCGCCGACGGCCTCACCACCCGGATGCAGGCGACGGTCGACCGGAGCCTGGCCGACTGCGACGCCGCCCTCGACGTGCTGAGCGCCGACGAGCCGATCGGCGCCGGCGACCGCTTCATCGCCGAGCGCCTGCGCGCGTCGCGGCTGCCGGTGATCACTGTGGTGAACAAGATCGACCGGGTCGACTCCGGCGCCCTCGCCGAGGTCATCGCCAGGGCCGCGCCGCTCGTCGACTTCCAGTCGCTGCACCCTGTGAGCGCGCGCACGGGCGAGGGCGTCCAGGCCCTGCGGGACGACCTTCCCGCCCTGCTCACGGAGGGGCCGCGCTACTTCCCCGAGGGCATGGCCACCGACCAGACCGACGAGGAGCTGGCGGCCGAGCTGATCCGCGAGGCGGCGCT
>DATAGF010000162.1:0-8210 GCA_036257075.1 Miltoncostaeaceae bacterium | reverse complement strand
CCCCGATGACGACGACGCGGTGGCTCATCCCCGGCCGCCTCGGTCGTCGCGCCGCTCCCCGCGCTCCTCCCGCTGGTCCTCGAGCCGCTTCAGCCGCTCCTCCTGCAGCTCGATGCGCTCCTCCTGCATCTCCTCCCGCAGCTCCAGCTCGGCCGTGCTCGTGGTCCCGAGGCGGGCCGTCACGACGACGATCGTCACGACGACGATCAGCAGCGCCACGATCAGCGAGCCGAGGATCTGGCGCGTCATCGGTCCGCGAGCAGGTCGCCGGCCGACGTCGCCCAGGTCACGACGAGGAGCGCGAACACGCAGGCGCCCAGCAGGGGCAGCATCCGGTTGAGCCGGTGCCAGCGCCGGATCACCAGGATCTTCAGGGCGAGCACGACGAGCAGGGCGCTCGCCGCGACCACGTGGACGCCGGCGTCGTCCTCCAGCCCGAAGTAGGAGAGGCACATGATCGCGACCACCACCAGGAGGAGGGCGATCACGTCGCCGGCCGCCCGGTGCGCGAACGACGCGGCGCGCGAGCTGAGGAAAGGCGGCCGCGCCACCCCGTAGCCCACAGTGATCAGGATCAGCTGGTAGACGGCCAGCGCGAGGACGACCGAGGCCAGGATGACCTTGACCTCGACCACGTTCCCGCGGGTGATGGTCTCGACGAGGTCCCCCACCTCAGCGCGCCGCCCGGCTCACGGCTCCGCGCTCCTGTGCTCGAGCAGGAGCACGTCGCGCCGGCGCCCCTCGCGCCGGCCCAGGCGCTCCCGCCGGCCGACCACGCGGAGGCCGCACGCCTGGAGCATGGCCACGCCCCTGTAGACCTCGCGGATCGAGACCCGCGACAGCGCGGCCCACCCGATCACCTCGCCGCCCGAGCGGGCGGCGAGCCGATGCTCGTCGAGGTGGTCGCGGTCCCAGCGCTCCCACGAGGGGACCTCGGTCTCGAAGGTCGCGGCCCCGGTCCTGATGCCCTCGGCGGAGACGGCGGCGACCCCCGGCCAGTCGCCGGGCTCCATGCGCGTGTTCTCGACGTCGGTGGTCGTGCCGGCCATCCCCCCGCCTTGTGCCCGATCGGGGCCAGGACATCACCTCGCGCGGTGGCGGTACCCTCGTCCGATGCTCGCGATCCGCATGCGCGGCGCGGTGAAACGCTACGGCCCGATCGCCGCCGTCGCCGGGCTCGACCTCCAGGTCCGGGAGGGGACCTGCGTCGGCCTGCTGGGCCCGAACGGCGCCGGAAAATCGACCACCATGCGCCTGCTGACCGCGCAGGCGGTCGCCGACGAGGGCGAGCTCGAGGTCCTCGGGTTCCGCCTCCCCGACGAGTCGAAGCAGGCCCGCGCCCAGCTGGGCGTGGTGCCCCAGCTCGACAACCTCGACGCCACGCTGACGGTCGAGCAGAACCTCGTGGTCTTCACCCACCTCTACCGCATCCCGCGCGGGGAGCGGCGGGCGGCGGTCGAGCGCGCCCTGACGATCGCCAACCTCGCCGACCGCCGCGGGACGCGCGTCGACAAGCTCTCGGGCGGCATGCGGCGGCGGCTGCTGATCGCGCGCTCGCTCGTGCACCGGCCCCGGCTGGTCCTGCTCGACGAGCCCACCGTCGGCCTCGATCCCCAGGTCCGTCAGGAGCTGTGGGCGCTCATCGACGGCCTGCGCGCCGAGGGCGTGACCATCCTCATGTCGACGCACTACATCGAGGAGGCCGAGCGCCTGGCCGACAGCGTGACCATCATGTCCGCCGGGCGGGCGGTGGCCGTCGGCCCGCCCTCGGAGCTCATCGCCCGGCACGCCGGCCCAGAGGCCGTGGAGGTCTACGGCCCGCCGGCCCGGCTTCACGAGGTGGAGGCCGTGGCCGCCGCCGCGGGCCTGCGGACGCGCCGCACCGGGACCTCGGTCGCGGTGCTGTCACCCGGCGGCGTCAACGGCGAGGTGCCGGACGGCCACCGCCGTCCGGCCAACCTGGAGGACGTCTTCGTGCTCCTCACCGGGGAGGAGATCGCGTGAGCACGCTCGCGCAGGCCGGCCGGGCGCCGGCGCCGCCTCCTCCCCGCCGCCTGGGACGCCTCGAGCGCCCGGCGCTGGCCGGCGTGCTGGTGCGCGAGGTCATCAACTTCTCGTCCTACTGGCGCTCCACGACCTTCTCGTCGACCGTCGAGCCGACGATCTACCTGCTGGCCTTCGGCCTCGGCTTCGGGTCGCTCGTGTCGGAGGTCGGCGGCTACCCCTACGTCGAGTTCGTGGGGACGGGGACGGTGGCGACCGCCGTGCTCTTCTCGTCGGCCTTCCCGGCGATGTTCGGGACCCTGGTCAAGCGCCAGTACCAGCGCACCTACGACGCCATCCTGGCGGCGCCGGTCGATCCCGAGGAGCTGGTCACCGCCGAGGCCCTCTGGATCGCGGTCCGGGCGGGGGTCTACGGCTGCGTGCCGATGCTCGTGGCGATGTGCTTCGGGCTGCCCCCGAGCTGGGGGATGCTCGCGGTGCCGTTCATCGCGTGCGTGGCCGGCTTCGGCTGGGCCGGGTTCGGCATCGCCATCTCCTCGAGCATGGACTCGTTCGAGAACTTCAGCTACATCATCAGCGCCGTGCTGACGCCGCTGTTCCTGGTGGCGGGCACGTTCTTCCCCATCGACCAGCTGCCGGACTGGGCGCAGGTGCTCGCGCAGCTCAACCCGCTCTACCACTGCGTCGAGCTGGTCCGCGACGCCGTGTTCGGCTGGGAGGGCTGGGCCGACCTCGCGCACGCCGGGGTGCTGATCGGCTTCGGCCTGGTGATGTGGCGGCTCGCCGTCTGGGGGATGACCCGCAAGCTGATCGACTGAGCGCTGCGCGGCGTCCGCGCGGCGGACTACGATTTCGCCGTCATCAACCGGACGCAGGAGAGGCGCATGCCCCGGACACGGCTGCTGCTCGCGCTGCTGGCGCTCGTCGCCCTCATGACGGCGCTGGCGGCCTGCGGAGGGGACGAGGGCGACGAGGCCGAGCAGGCCGCCACCGGCACGATCGAGACGTCCTGCATCAAGGGCGACCTCGACACGATCGAGGCGGGCGTCCTGACCCTCGGTACCGACAAGCCGGCCTTCCCGCCCTACTTCATCGACGACGACCCCTCCAACGGGCAGGGCTTCGAGAGCGCCGTCGCGTACGGCATCGCCGACCGGCTCGGCTTCACCGACAGCCAGGTCAACTGGGTCGTCGTGCCGTTCAACTCCTCGTACGCGCCCGGGCCCAAGCGCTTCGACTTCGACATCAACCAGATCTCGATCACGCCCCAGCGCGCGAAGCAGGTGGACTTCTCCGAGCCGTACTACACGACGCCCCAGGCGGTCCTCGTGCCCGCGGGCTCGCCCTTCGCGAACGCGACCAGCGTGGCCGATCTCAAGGATGCGAAGTTCGGCGTCCAGGTCGGCACCACCAGCCTCGAGGCCCTCGAGTCGGTCATCGACCCGTCGCAGCAGCCGCAGGTCTTCAACGACTCCAACGACACCGTCCGGGCGCTGAAGTCCAAGCAGGTCGATGCGATCGTGGTGGACCTGCCGACCGCGATCTACCTCCGCGACGTCGAGGTCCCCGGTTCCAAGGTGGTCGGCCAGTTCCCCGCGCCCGGCGGGGACGACTGGGGCGTCGTGCTGGCCAAGGGCTCGCGGCTGACGCCGTGCGTGAACGAGGCGCTCGGCGCGATGCGCGCGTCCGGCGAGCTCGACCAGATCACCGCGCAGTGGATCGGCGCCGAGGCGCCGGTGCTGGATCTGGAGTAGAAGGCCGCTGAAGAACAAAGGCCGTGCGGTCCGCCGAGCGAAAACCAAGCGATTCGGATGGACGCGGCCGACGCCGATGCTTGCTGCATCGGCGTTGACGCGGGCGCCGAAGCGCGCCGGTTTGCAGCCGGCGGGCGTGCGGCCGACTTCTTCAGTGGCCTAAGGCCGGCGGCCGGGCGATGGAGGCCGCCCCGCCCCCGTTGAGCACCGCGGCCGAGCGCCGGGTCGCCCGCGAGGCGGCCCGGCGCCGCCACGCCCGCCGCGGCCTCGTGGTCGCGGCGCTGTCGACCGTCGTCGTGCTGGGCGGGCTCACGGCGCTCGTGGTCAGCAGCCCCGGCTGGGACGACGTCCAGCAGACCTTCTTCAACTGGGACGTCTTCCGCGAGTCGTTCCCCGAGGTGGCGCGGGGCTTCTGGCTCGACGTCAAGCTCTTCCTCGCCGTCGAGGCGGTCGTGCTGGTGACGGGCCTGCTCGTCGCGATCTGCCGCATCAGCCGGATGCCGGCGCTGTTCCCGCTGCGCCTCCTCGCGACGGTCTACACCGACGTGATGCGGGGCGTGCCGGTGATCCTGGTCGTCTACCTGATCGGCTTCGGCATCCCGGCGCTCGGCCTCTCGGGGCTCCCCACCGACCCGGTCGTGCTCGGCGGCATCGGGCTCGCGCTCTGCTACACGGCCTACGTCGCCGAGGTCTACCGCGCCGGCCTCGACTCGGTGCACCCGAGCCAGCGGGCGGGGGCGCTCGCCGTCGGGCTCACCGAGCGCCAGGCCATGCGCCACGTGATCGTCCCCCAGGCCGTCCGGCGGGTGATGCCGCCGCTGCTCAACGACTTCATCTCGCTCCAGAAGGACGTCGCACTGGTCTCGATCCTCGGCCCTCAGGAGGCGTTCCGCGTCGCCCAGATCGAGGCCGCGTCCGACTTCAACTACACGCCCTTCCTCGCCGCGGCGCTGCTCTACCTGCTGGTGACCGTGCCGCTCGCCCGGGTGGTCGACCACCAGCAGGCGAAGGCCCGCCGGCGACAGCTCGCCGCGGTCGCGTGAGACCCGCAAGCCTCCTCCTCGCGCTCGCCGCCTCTCGACGGGCGGCGGCGCTCGTCGGATGAGGGCGCCGCCGGTCCTCGAGCTCCGCGGGGTCACAAAGGCCTACGGCGACCGCCAGGTGCTGCGCGGCATCGACCTGGCCGTCGGCGAGCACCGCGCCGTCGCCCTCATCGGCGCCTCCGGCTCGGGGAAGTCCACCCTGCTGCGCTGCGTCGACCTGCTCGAGGAGATCGACGAGGGCGACGTCTTCCTCGACGGCGAGGTGATCACCGACCCCTCGCGGCGGCCGGTCGCGGTGCGGCGACGCCTCGGGCTGGTGTTCCAGGCCTACAACCTCTTCCCGCACCTCACGGTCCTGCAGAACGTCGTGCTGGCCCCCGTCCGGGCGCACGGCACGCCGCGTGCCGAGGCGCGCGAGCGGGCGCGCGAGCTCCTGGCGCGCTTCGGCCTCGCGGGGCGCGAGGGCGATTACCCCGACCGGCTGTCGGGCGGGCAGCAGCAGCGCGTGGCCATCGTCCGCGCCCTGGCCACCCGCCCGCGGGCCCTCCTGCTCGACGAGGTCACCAGCGCCCTCGACCCCGAGTTGGTGGGCGAGGTGCTCGGGCTGATCCGCGACCTCAAGGCCGGGGGGATGACGATGCTGATCGCCACCCACGAGATGGCCTTCGCCCGCGACGTCGCCGACGAGGTCTGCTTCCTCCACGAGGGGCGCATCCTGGAGCGCGGCGAGCCGGAGCGGATCTTCCGCGACCCGCAGGCGCCGGAGACGCGCCAGTTCCTGCGGCGCGTCCTGGAGCCCGGGCGACTCTGATCAGCGCGGGGCGCGCTCGATGCGGGCGATCTCGGCCCGGAGGTCGGCGAAGCCCTGGCGCATCTCCTCCCGCAGCCCGTTGAACTCGGAGCGCAGGCCGTTGAAGTCGGAGCGCAGGCCGTTGAAGTCGGAGCGCATGGCGTGGACGGCGTAGATCGCGAAGGCCACCACTCCCGAGATTCCCGCGGCGGCAACAGCTGCGAGCAGGGCCTCCATGCGGTCAGTGTACGCGCGGACCTGCGCCGCGCGAGCACCGACGCGCGACCGATGCGTGCGAGAACGGCGCCAGCGGCCGAGCCGCCCGGATCATGCCGATCGGGTCAAGTGTCGGCCGTCACGAGCCGATGTGATCGGCATGTCGCACGGGACACGCCCTACTCACCGTCAGTGGTGGGTCTCCAGCCACTCGAGCGCCCGCTCCGCCGCGTCGATGGCGGTGTCGCCGCGGAAGACCTGGCCCGTGGACGACGGCCGCCCCGGCGCGACCCGCACCGCCTGCCAGCCGCCGGCCGGGTCGGCGGCGATCTTGAGGCGGAAGCCGGCGCCGCGGAAGCGGTCGCGGATCCCCGCGAGCCGCATCCCCTCCGAGGTCGGGCCCTCCGGCCGCCCCTCGGCGCGCTCGGCCCAGGCGCGGACGTCCGCCCAGCGCCAGACCACGAGGCCGCCGAGCCGCCCGATCGGGTCCGGGAACCCCTGGGATGCGACGGCGCGCTCAACCCGCGCCCGGCTCAGGTGCAGACGGCGGCCGATCGCCGCGCGGGTGACCAGGTCCTGCAGCCCGTCCGGATGCGCCCCCACGGGGGCAGCGAACCACGCCGCGGGGGCGGCTCGCAACGGATGCGACGAGTCGATCCGACGTTTCGGCAGGGAGGCGGTCTTGTGGGCAGAGGGCCACGACGAAAGAGGTAGGCGATGACCAACGAGGCGACGGCGCGCCAGCGGCCCGAGTACCGGGCGGCGTTGGCGGATCTGCGCACCGCGGTCGAGGCCCGCCGGGCCGACCCGAGCGCGCGGCACCTGCTGGACCGGATCCGCGAGGCCCGCGCCAGGGTGCGGAGCATCGAGCGCGGCGAGGAATCGTCGCCCGACGCGACCGCCCGCGCCTGAGGGTTGGGGCCGGTTGGGGAACCGGCTCCAACTTGCAACGGGCGCAACACACTTTCTGGCGGAATCGCAACGGGTGTGGCTTTACTCCCCGGGCGTCTTCGTGATGCTTCATGCCAATTGGCCTCGCCGGGGGCCGGTTTGCGACCCCACAGGAGGAGTGGCCCATGGCCCGGACAACCCATCCGCTCATCAGCGTGCGGAAGCTCGGAGCGATCAGCGCGATCGGAATCGTCGGCATCGGCGGCACCGGCCTCGCGCTCGGTGCGGTCTCGCATCAGACGGGCGCGGCGGTCACCTGTGAGGGTCGGCAGGCCAATGTCGTTGGCACCAACGGCAACGACACGCTGGGCGGCACGCCCGGCGACGACGTCATCGCCGCCCTGGAGGGCAACGACGTCGTCAACTCGAGCACGGGGAACGACGTCATCTGCCTGGGCGGCGGCAACGACCGCGCCCCGCTCGGCGGGCCCGGGAACAACCGGATCTTCGGCGAGGCCGGCAACGACCGCATCAGCGCGGGCGCCGGCAACGACTTCGCCGACGGCGGCGACGGGGTCGACCGGCTCGACATGGGCGCCGGCGACGATGTGGCCAAGGGCCAGGCCGCCAACGACCTCCTCGACCTCGGCCTCGGCAGCGACGTCGGCGACGGCGGCAACGCCAACGACCGGATCCTCGGCCGCGACGGCAACGACAGCCGGCTCGTCGGGGGCCAGGGCATCGACACCATGGACGGCGGCGAGGGGCGCGACACCATGCTCGGCGGCGCCGGCCGCGACGTGATGGTCGGCGCGGCGGGCCTCGACAACATGACCGGCGGGGATGACGCGGACTCGATGGCCGGCAACGAGGGCGACGACCAGATGTCGGGCGGCCCGGGCGGCGACCTCGTCAACGGCGGCCCCGGCGACGACCGCGTCCAGGCCGACGAGGGCGCCGACACCGTCATCGGCGAGCGAGGGAACGACCGTATGGCCGGCGGTCGCCTCGACGACCAGCTCGACGGCGGCCCGGGGCGCGACAACGCCAACGGGGGCCTGGGCACGGACGAGTGCCGGAACTCCGAGGTCAGAACCAGCTGCGAGAACTAGCCCGCGGGGCGGCCTCCCCTGGGGCCCGGCCTCAGGGGGAGCCGGCCTCCGCGCGCAGCAGGCAGTCCAGCGCCATCGCGCTCACGCCGAAGGACCGGGCGCCGATCCCCCGCCCGCTGAACGGGTCGAAGTACTCGCGGAAGCCCTCGCGGAGCACGACGGCGGCTGTGCGCCCTGCGAGGTCGCGCGCCTCCTCCACGCGGCCCGCGCGGAGCAGTCCGTCCACGGCGAACCGAGTCGTGAAGGGCCAGCTCGGCCCGCGCCAGTAGCGCCGCAGGGGGAGCCCCGTGTCGGCCGGGCGGAAGCTCGGCTCGCGCGCGCTCACGCTCGGCACGGGGAAGGGCAGCCAGAAGCGCCGCGGGTCGAGCAGCTGCTCGTCCGCCAGCCGGACCGCCACCTC
>DATAGF010000152.1:0-6687 GCA_036257075.1 Miltoncostaeaceae bacterium | reverse complement strand
CGACCTGCCGCTTCATCTGACCGACGCGGCGACGATCGCGGCGATCGTCGCCCTCTGGCGCCCGTGCGCCCTCGCGTTCGAGCTGACCTACTTCTGGGCCATGACGGCGACCGTCCAGGCGCTGCTGACGCCCGACCTGCGCCGGGGCTTCCCCGACTACCGCTGGTGGTGGTTCTTCATCGAGCACGCGGGGACCGTGGTGGCGGCCGTCTTCCTGGCCTGGGGGCGGAGCCAGACGCCCCGGCCCGGCGCGGTGACCCGCGTCTTCCTCTGGAGCCTCGGGGTGACCGCGCTCGCGGCGGCGGGGACCCTGGCCTTCGACGGCAACTACATGTTCCTGCGCGAGCCGCCCGAGAGCGGGAGCCTGCTCGACCTGATGGGCCCGTGGCCCTGGTACATCGCCTCGGCGGCGGCCCTCGCCCTCGCCCTCTTCTGGCTCCTCGACCGGCCCTTCGACGCCCGCCGGGGACGGCGCGGCCCGCCGGCCATCCCTAGAGTCCGTGTGGGACGGGAGGGCCCGACGAATGCCGGATGACGCGCCCGCCGGCCTGGCGGAGCGGCTCGACAGCGACCTGAAGGACGCGATGCGCGCGGGCGAGAAGGTCCGCCTGGGCACGATCCGCCGCGCCCGCGCAGCGCTCAAGAACGCGGAGATCGAGAACCGCGGCGCGCTGGGCGACGACGCGACCGTGAAGGTGCTGCGCGGCCTGGTGAAGCAGCACCGCGAGTCGATCGAGCAGTTCCGCGCCGGCGGCCGCGACGACCTCGTCGCGCGCGAGAGCGAGGAGATGGCGGTCCTGGAGGGCTACCTCCCGGCCCAGATGGACGAGGCGGCGATCACCGCCGTCGTGACGGAGGTGATCGCCTCCGAGGGCGCGTCGGGCCCCGGCGACCTCGGCCGCGTGATGAAGGCCGCGATGGCCCGGATGGGGGGCCAGGCCGACGGGAAAAAGGTCAGGACGATCGCCCAGCGCCTGCTGGAAGGAGGCTCATGAGCACCACCCCACCGACACCACCCGGCACCCCGCCCGGCGGGGAGGGGCCGCCCGGGGGGCCGGCCTCGGCGATCGGCGGCGGGACGCACTCGCCTTCGGACGCCATGACCCGCTACGACGCGGACAAGGACGCCTACCACTGCTCCTACGGGATCCCGTCGCCGGCGCTGGCGGTGCTCGACCCCGAGCGGGAGCTGATCGTGCGGGTCGACCGCCACAGCTTCCGGGTGGTCGGCTTCTCGATCCCGAACTTCACCGAGTGGCACAAGAAGCACGCCGACGAGGAGGGCAACTTCGAGGTCGACCTCCCGGACGTGTGGCCGATGGACAAGACCGACACGAGCGGGTCCACCGCGCCCTGGTAGGCGGGCCTGGTCCGGCCCGGGCTCCCGCGGCGGGTGAGGCGGCTCAGAGCCGCGCGATCCGCACGGGGCCCCTGGGCGGCACGACGATCCGGAAGCCCGCGACGGCGTAGGCGAGGCGGCGGGTGGAGGGCGCACTGACGACCAGCAGGAAGCGCCGCGGCCGGACGTCGTCCAGGACGACCCGGTCGCGCAGCACCCGGACCCGCCGGCCCCCGACGAAGACGATGGCCCGGGGCGCCAGCCCGCGGAGCGTGATCGTGAGGGTGCCGGCGCGGCGGTCGAGGCGCCCGTTCGCGCCCCGGGCGGCAAGGCGGACGGGAGGCGCGGACGGACGCGGCGACCTCCGAGCGGCGGCCGGCGGGCGCGCCGGCACGGCCGCGGGCTCCTCGGAGGTGGACGGCGGCGCCACGGCCCCGACCAGGGCGGCGGCGGCCGACACCTGCGGGCGCGGGCCGATCGGCTCCGACACATCCGGCTGGGGGAGGCCGGTGGCGACGAGCGCGGCGCGGACGGCGGGCGGGGCCAGGGGCGCGCCGCGGGCCGCGCGGGCCATGCCCTGGAGCGCCGCGACGGCGCCGGCGACCGTTGCCGAGGCGCTCGAGGTGCCGTCGAAGCAGGAGGTGTAGGCCCGGTCCTTCGGCTCGGGCGTCCCGATGCCCTCGCCGTAGCCGCTGGTCAGGACGCCGGCGCCGAAGCCCTGCAGGTCGACGCGCGCGCCGTAGTTCGAGCCGCTCGGGCCGGTCGTGCGGGCGAGGTCGGTGCCCGCCGAGGGCGAGCCGCCGGCGCCCACCACCAGCGCGCCGCTGTCGCCGGGGTCGCCCGGCCCCGCAAGCCAGGGGAGGTTGAAGCTCGCGAGGTCGCGGTCGCCGTTGCCGGCCGGCTCGACGACCACGATCCCGGCGTCGACGACGGCCCGGATGAGGTCGCGCATCGGCGGCAGCGCCTCGATGGGCGCGAAGACGGTGTTCGGCGGCGTGCCCATCTGGGTCTGCTGCTCGATCAGGAGGACGTCGCCCGGCCGCAGCCGCAGGGACGCCTCGAGCGTCGCCCGGAGCGGGTCGTAGACCTGGGGGGCCGGCTGGAAGAAGGGGGACAGCGGCTCGATCTGGGCCGCCTGGGCGAGGCCGGTGATGCCGGAGACATCGTCGTCGGCGCCGAGGATGCCGAGAACGGCGGTGCCGTGCTCCTCGACCTTGAAGGCCTCCGCGAGCCCGCCCGGGGTCAGCACCGGCGCGGGGAGCCCCCGGTCGCCGAGCTCCTCGTGGGTCCGGCGCCACTCGTACTCGACGTCGGCGACCCTGACGCCGGCGCCCGCGGCGCCGTCCGGGATGCCCAGACCGAGGCGGTAGTCCTGGTAGGGCGAGAGGTCCGGCGTGGCCGCCGCGGGGTCGAGGACCGGCCAGCCGCCGGGAGGCTCCTCCCGGCAGACGGCCGGCGGCGGGGGCGGCGGGGCGACCACGGCCTCGATCCCGGGCCGCGCATCGAGGCGGCCCGCGAGGCGGCGGGCGGCGGCGGCGGGCGCCTCGACCCGGTACAGGCGCCGCAGCTCGGTCAGGCGCCGCCCGGCCCGGCGCTCGAGCCGGTCGAGCGAGGCCGCCGGCAGCGCCGGGCGGGCCGCCGGGCCGAGCGAATCCGCGTCGGCCGGCGCCGCCGTGACGAGCACCGCGGGCGATGGGGCCGCGGCGGCGATGGCCGGCGCCGAGACGGCCAGCGCCACCGCCGCGGCGGCGATGAGGCGGCCTCCGAGCACGCGACTAGGATGGCGGTTCGGCCCCGCGGTGCCAACCTTCAGGGTGCGTGATGAGCCACGACCTCGACCAGCAGGAGCGCGAGCGGGTCGCGCCCTACGTGACCGATCCGGTCGGGCCGGTGTTCGCCCTGAGGGGGCTGCCCGAGGTCGTCAAGGGCGCCCTCTTCGCCCGCTACTCGCGCAGCCCGAAGTCCCTGCGGCGCCTGCTGCTCGACGAGTTCCTGCCCGACGCGCCGGCCGCGCAGGGCGCCGCCCCGGCCGTCGGCGAGGCGCGCGCCGAGGCCCTCTACGGCCGGGTGCTGGCCGAGTACGGCGACGACTCCGTCGCCCAGCTCGGCGGGGCCCACATCGCCGTGGAGGGCGCCTCGAACATCCTCACCAAGGTCCTCCAGTGGGGCCGCCTCGCCAGCTACCTGGAGCAGTCGACCCGCTACATCGCGTTCACCGACCGCCCCGGCGGGGCCTACCGCTACCACCGTCCGCGGGCGGTCCTGGCCCACCGGGAGCTCGGCCCCGCCTACACGACGACGCTCGACGGCGCCTTCGACGCCTACGCGGGGCTGCTGCCGCGGATGATCGGCCACGTGGGCGCCGAGGTCCCCGAGGACCCCGCCACGTCGCCGGCCGCCCTGGAGCGCGCCGTCCGCGCCCGGGCACTCGATCTGCTGCGCGGGCTGCTGCCCGCCGCCACGACAGCCAACGTCGGCGTCTTCGCCTCGGGGCAGGCGTACGAGGCGATGCTGGTCCGGATGGCCGCGCACCCCCTGCCCGAGGCGCGCGAGTGCGCCGCCCGGATGCTCGCCGAGCTGCGCAAGGTGATCCCGGCGTTCCTGACCCGGGTCGACCGCGACGATCGCGGCGTCGCGCACGGGCGCTACCTGCGGGCCTCGGAGCGGGCGGCGGCCGAGCTGGCGGCGAGCATCCTCCCCGGGCCGGCCCGGGAGCCGGCCGGGCCCCGGGTGCGGCTCGTCGACTTCGACCCCGACGGGGAGGCGCGCGTCCTGGCCCACGCGATCTGGCCCGCCGGCGCGGGCGGGCTGGCCGAGGCGCGGGCCCGCGCCGCCGAGCTCGACCCGGAGGGGCGTGCGCGGGCCCTCGCCGCCTGGGCGGGCGACCGCGCCGACCGCCGCCAGCGGCCCGGGCGGGCGCTCGAGGCCACGACCTACGCCTTCGAGGTCGTGTGCGACTACGGCGCCTACCGCGACCTCCAGCGGCACCGCATGCTGACCCTCCAGGCCCAGCCGCTGACCCCGCGGCTCGGCTACGACGTCCCGGCGGAGGTCGCCGACGCCGGCGCGGCCGGCGCCTACGAGGCCGTCCAGGAGGCCTGCGCGGCCCTCCACGACGCCCTGGCCGAGGCGGTGCCCGACGAGGCGGCCTACGCCGTCACGCTGGCGCACCGTATCCGCTTCATCATGGTCCTGAACGCCCGCGAGGCGATGCACCTGATCGAGCTGCGCAGCCAGCCCCAGGGCCACGAGTCCTACCGCTGGGTCGCCCGGGAGATGCACCGGCAGATCGCGGAGGTGGCCGGCCACCGCGCGATCGCCGCCATGATGTCGTTCGTCGACGCCAGCGACCCCGCGGCGGGCCGGCTCGCCGCGGAGCGGCGCCGGGAAGCGCGGCGGGACGCCGGATGAGCCCGGCCCGGCGGCGGGTCGCAAGCGGCTCCCCCTACGAGGAGGCCATCGGCTTCAGCCGCGCGGTCCGGGTCGGGGACCGCGTGCTGGTGTCCGGCACCGCGCCGGTCTGGCCCGACGGCTCCTGCGACCCCGACCCGGCGGCCCAGGCGCGCCGCTGCCTCGAGATCGTCGCCGCGGCCCTCGAGGCCGCCGGGGCCGGGCTCGCCGACGTCGTCCGCACCCGGGTCTACCTGGTCGACGCCGCCGACGCCCCGGCCGTCTCGGCGGCCCACGGCGAGGCCTTCGGCGACGTGAGGCCGGCGGCCACCATGGTGGTGATCGCCGGCCTCCTCGACCCGCGGTGGCGGGTCGAGATCGAGGCCGAGGCCGTCACGCCGCCCGCGCCTCCAGGATCAGGTTGAACGGCGTCTCGGCGGCCCGCCGCACCCGCGGCAGCCCCGCCCGGCGGCAGACCTCGGCGATGCGCGCCTGGCCGGCCTGGGCGCCCAGGACGTCGGAGCCGCCCTCCGAGATCCCGTGGGCGGTGCAGATCACCGTCGAGGCGGCGTAGTAGATGCGGCCCACGGGGTTGAGGTTGTCCTCGACCCGGTCGCCCGCGTAGGGCTCCACGAGCATGACGGCGCCGCCGGGCGCCAGCGCCTCGGCCGAGCGGCGCAGCGCGCCCACGGGGTCGCCGAAGTCGTGGAGCGCGTCGAAGAAGCAGATCAGGTCGTATCCGTCGCCGGGAAAGCCGCTCGCGTCCGCGACCTCGAACGTCGTCCGGTCGTCCACGCCGGCCGCGCGCGCGTTTGCCCGCGCCACCTCGACCGACTCCGGGTGGGTGTCGAAGCCGTGGAAGCTGGCGGCCGGGAACGCCTGCGCCATCGCGACCGTCGAGTGGCCGTGGCCGCAGCCGACGTCCGCCGCCCGCCCGCCGGCCGCAAGGACCTCGGCGACGCCGTCGAGCGCCGGGATCCACTCGGTGGCCACGGTCGCGTGGTAGGCGTTGCGGTAGAAGCCCGCGATGCCGTGGTGGAGCCGCGGGTGCCGTTCGCCCCAGCCGACGCCGCCGCCGGTGCGGAACGCCTCGATGGTCTGGTCCTCGTCGATGAACATCGAGGCGGGGACGTCCCAGGCGGGCGTCACGTAGACCGGGCTCTCGGGGTCGGCGAGCACGGCCGCCTGCTCGGGCGTGAGCTCGTAGCAGTGGCTCTGGGGGTGGTACTCGACGTAGCCGCCCGCGGCCTGGGAGTTGAGCCACTCGCGCACCAGGCGCTCGTCGCAGCCCGCCCTGCGGGCGACCTCGGCCGAGGTCAGCGGCCCGCCCCCGGCCATCGCCGAGTACAGGCCCAGCTTGCCGCCGAGGCTCGCCATCGCCCCGCCGTAGGCCGCCGACAGGTCGCCGACGACCCGCCCCAGGAACTCCTCCAGCCTCGTCTGGTCCACCACCGTCATCGGGGTCTCCTCCCCTCGCCTTCGAACGATGGGTCCAGGGTCGCGCGGCGGGCGCGCGCCGACGAGTGTCGGGCTCGCCAGGACCGGTCCATTCGTGCCAACCTGGGGCGCATGGCGGACGCCAACGGCATGCGGGTCGGCCTCATCGCCCTCCCGGAGGGGATGCCCTCGACGATGACCGGCCTCTACGACGTCCTGTCCTCGGCCGGGAAGGTGCCCACCCTCGAGGCGCCCATCGTTCCCGCGCCGTTCACGGTGCAGATCGTCGGCGAGCGCCGCGGCTCCCTCCGGATGGCCAGCGGGCTGCCGTTCGACGTGCCCCGCTCGCTCGCCGAGGTCGAGGCCGTCGACCTGGTCATGATCCCCTCCCTGGTCGTCGAGGGCGGGCGGTGGGAGCGGGGGCGCCACCCCGAGCTGGTCGACTGGCTCGGGCGGATGCACGACCGCGGCGCGCTGCTGTGCTCGGCCTGCTCGGGCGTGTTCCCGATCGCGGAGACCGG
>DATAGF010000143.1:0-3789 GCA_036257075.1 Miltoncostaeaceae bacterium | reverse complement strand
CGCCCTCGACGCGCGTGAAGGCCTCCATCACGCGACCGCCGGCTCGGCGTCGAAGGAGCGCACGTCGACGAGGTGCCCGGCGATCGCGGCCGCGGCGGCCATCGGGGGGCTCACGAGGTGGGTGCGCCCACCCTTGCCCTGGCGGCCCTCGAAGTTGCGGTTGCTGGTCGAGGCGCAGCGCTCGCCCTCGGCGAGCACGTCGTCGTTCATGCCGAGGCACATCGAGCAGCCGGCGTCGCGCCACTCGAAGCCCGCGGCGCGGAAGACCTCGTCCAACCCCTCCCCCTCCGCCTCGGCCTTCACCTGCATCGAGCCGGGCACCACCATCGCCCGCACGCCGTCGGCGACGCGCCGGCCGCGCACGACCTGGGCCGCGGCCCGCAGGTCGGGCAGGCGGCCGTTGGTGCAGGAGCCGATGAAGACGGCGTCGATCGCGATGTCCTCGATCGCCTCGCCGCCGTGCAGGCCCATGTACTCCAGGGCCCGGCGCACGCCGTCGGCGTCCTCGCGGGCGACCTCGTCGGGCGCCGGCACCCGCCCCGTGACCGGCGCGACCATCCCCGGGTGCGTGCCCCAGGTGACCTGGGGCGCCAGGGCCGCCGCGTCCACGACCTCCTCGCGGTCGTAGACCGCCCCCTCGTCGCTGACCAGCGCCCGCCAGGCCTCGATCGCCGCGTCCAGGTCGGCGGGCGCGCCCGGGCGGCCCTCGAACCAGGCGAAGGTGGTCTCGTCGGGCGCGATCATGCCGGCGCGGGCGCCCCACTCGATCGACATGTTGCAGACGGTCATGCGCCCCTCCATCGACAGCGCCCGGATCGCCGAGCCGGCGTACTCGACGACGTGGCCGCGGGCGCCGTCGACGCCGAGGGCGCCGATCGTGCCGAGGATGAGGTCCTTGGCGCCGACGCCGACCCCCGGCTCGCCCTCGATGCTCACCCGCATCGTGCGCGGCTTGCCCTGGGGCAGCGTCTGGGTCGCCAGCACGTGCTCGACCTCGCTGGTGCCGATGCCGAAGGCGAGCGCCCCGAAGGCGCCGTGGGTGGAGGTGTGGCTGTCGCCGCAGACGATCGTCATCCCGGGCTGGGTGACACCGAGCTCCGGCCCGACCACGTGGACGATTCCCTGGCGCGGGCTCCTGAGCGAGAACAGCGGGATGCCGAATTCGGCGCAGTTGCGCTCGAGGGCCGCGACCTGGGCCGCCGAGAGCGGATCGGCGATGCCGGCCTCGCGCCCGATCGTGGGGACGTTGTGGTCGACCGTCGCCAGCGTCCGGTCGGGGCGGCGCACCGTCCGGCCGGCGAGCCGCAGGCCGTCGAAGGCCTGGGGCGAGGTCACCTCGTGGACCATGTGGAGGTCGACGAACAGCAGCGCCGGCTGGCCCCGCCGCTCGGGAACCACCTCGTGGGCGTCCCAGATCTTCTCGAAGAGGGTGTGGGCCATCACACGCCCCCGACCACGCGCTCGCCCTCCTCGGCGTGCCGGCTCGCGTCGACCGCCCGCAGGTAGGCGATCGCGCTCGCCTCCAGGACGTCGGTCGACACGGACTGGCCGGCGAAGCGGCGCCCGCCGATGTCGCAGACCACGCGCGCCTCCCCGAGGGCGTCCTTGCCGCTGGTCACGGCCGAGACGTGGTACTCGAGCAGCGTGCCCGCTGTGCCGACGGCCGCATCGATCGCCTTCATGAGGGCGTCGACAGGGCCGTCCCCCACCCCCTCGGCCGAGCGCACGTCGCCCTCGGGGTCGCGGACCGCGACGCGCGCCCGCGGCTCGTCGCCGGTGCCGCCCGCGAAGTGGAGCTCCTCGAGCCGGTAGCCGGTGCCCTCGGCCTCGACGCGCATCTCGTCGCCGACGATCGCCTCGAGGTCCATCGCCGAGATCCGCCCCTTGCGGTCGGCGACTTCCTTGAAGCGGGCGAAGGCCTGGTCGAGCTGGTCGCGGCCGAGCTCGTAGCCCAGCTGCTCCAGGGCGTTGCGCAGCGCGTGGCGCCCCGAGTGCTTGCCCAGCACGATCTCGCTCTCGGCCAGGCCGACCGACGAGACGTCCATGATCTCGTAGGTGAGCGGGTTGCTGAGCACGCCGTGCTGGTGGATGCCGGCCTCGTGCGCGAAGGCGTTGCGCCCCACGATCGCCTTGTTCGGCTGCACCGGGTAGCCGACCATGCGGCTCACCAGCCGGCTGGTGCGGGTGATCTCGGGGGTGGCGATGCCGCACCACAGGCCGCCCAGCGCGTCGGCTCGCGTGCGCAGGATCATGGCGAGCTCCTCGATGCTCATGTTGCCCGCCCGCTCCCCGATGCCGTTGATGCACCCCTCCACCTGGCGCGCGCCGACCTGCACGCCGGCCAGGGAGTTGGCCACGGCCAGCCCGAGGTCGTTGTGGCAGTGCACCGACAGGGTCACGTCGCGCAGGCTCGGGCAGCGCTCGTAGAGGTCCACCAGGAAGCGCTGGAACTCGGTCGGCATCGTGTAGCCGACCGTGTCGGGGATGTTGATCGTCGTGGCGCCCTCGGCGATGGCCGCGCCGACCACCTCGGCCACGAACGCGACGTCCGAGCGGGTGGCGTCCTCGCAGGAGAACTCGACGTCGTCGACCATCGAGCGCGCCAGCCGCACCGCGTCCACGGCCGCGGCGAGCACCTGCGCCCGGTCCATCTTGAGCTTGTACTGCAGGTGGATGTCGCTGGTCGCGATGAAGGTGTGGATGCGCGGGCGCTCGGCGTCGCGCACCGCCTCGGCGGCCGCCGTCACGTCGCGCTCGTTGGCGCGCGCGAGGCCCGCGACGATGACGTCCGGCACCTCCTGGGCTACTGCCCGCGTCGCCTCGAAGTCGCCCGGCGACGAGATCGGGAACCCGGCCTCGAGGACGTCGACCCGGAGCCGCGCGAGCTGCTGCGCGATCTCGACCTTCTCGCGCGTGTTGAGGTGGATGCCCGGCGACTGCTCGCCGTCGCGCAGCGTGGTGTCGAAGATCGTCACCCGCTTGGCGGGGTCCTGCTGTACCTGCTCGTCGGCGCTCACGGTTGGGTCCTTCCTCCGAAGGGGCTTCGAGGGTCTCGGTGTCCGGCGCATCCGGACGTGGGTGTCGGCAAGCTCCCCCTAGCGGGGGAGGAGCCCACGAAGGCCCAGGAGGCCGCGCGCGGCGATGGCGGGGTGCGCGGCGTCCACGAGCATGACGGCAGGATACCGAGGCCGGGCGGAGCGGGCAAACCCGGCCACCGCCGAGCTTGACGCGCCGTGGGCGCTGCTGGAGCCTCGGCCTGTGACGGGTTCCCGGACCGCCAGGCCGCTCGCCCTCGCCGGCGCGCTGCTGGCTGCCGCCCTGCTCGCGCTAGCGCTCGCGCCGAGGGCCTCCGCCCAGCTCACGGCGACCGACCTGCGCGTCGCCAGCAACCCGAAGGTCGTGCGCGTGATCGTCGACTTCGCTGGCGCCCGCCTGACGGGCCTGGCGCGCCAGGTGGACGCGGTCGACCCGCAGATCGCCGACGGGCGCGGCGTCGTGCGGATCAACGCCACCGGCATCGCGTCGGGGGCGACCCCCGCCAGCGGCGCCGGAGTCACCGCGCGGATCGTGCGCCGGCCCGGGAGCATCCTCCTCCGGATCCAGGGCGCGCAGGGCCGCTTCAAGTTCCTGCAGTACAAGGTCTCGGTGCCGCGGAACGTCCTGATCATCGACCTCTGGAAGGCGACGGCCGACCGGGCCGCGACCGTCCTGAGCGACGGGTGCCTGCAGATCACCAACTGGACCGGCACCAACGGCCGGGCCCGCGCTCGCGGGCTGGAGCTCCAGCCA
>DATAGF010000141.1:0-9337 GCA_036257075.1 Miltoncostaeaceae bacterium | reverse complement strand
GCGTGCCGCCGGGCCGGTAGACGACGTCGGCGACCACCTGGCCGGGCCCGAGGCCGGCGAGCGGCAGCTCGGGCGGCGGCTCGCCCCCGTCCAGGCCCAGGCTGGTCGCGTTCACGACCAGGGCGGCCTGCGCCGCCGCCTTGCGGAGCGCCCGCGGGGCGAAGGGCACCGGGTCGCCGAGCTCGGCCGCCCGCGCGGGCGTCCGGTTGGCGACCAGCACGCGCGCCCCGCGCGAGCGGAGGGCGTGGACGACGGCTCGGGCGGCGCCGCCGCCGCCCAGGACCAGCGCCTGGGCGCCGTCCAGGTCCAGCGGCGCCTGCTCGTCCAGCGCCCTCAGGAAGCCTGCGGCGTCGGTGTTGTCGGCGCGGAAGCCGCCCGCGCCGTCCGGCACCAGCGTGTTCGCCGCCCCGATCGCGACGGCCGCCTCGGAGGCCGCCGACGCCACCCGGAGCGCCGCGGCCTTGTGGGGGATGGTGGCGTTGAGGCCGGCGCAGCCGGCAGCGGCCAGGCCGGCGATGGCCGCCTCGACGCGGTCCGGGGGCACGGGGAAGGCCACGTAGGCCCAGTTGAGCCCGAGCGCGGCGAAGGCCGCGTTGTGCATCGCCGGCGACAGGGAGTGCTCGACGGGCCAGCCGATGATGCCGGCGACCCGCGTCCCGCCGTCGATCATCCGGCCAGGTTGGCGCGCGACCGCTGCACGTCGCGCTCGAACTGCTCGAGGGTGGTGGAGAAGTAGTGGCGGCCGCTGCCGTCGTTACGCGCCACGTAGTAGAGGTAGGGCGTCTGCACGGGCCGCGCGGCGGCGCGGATGCTGTCCTTGCCCGGGCTCGCGATCGGCCCCGGGGGCAGGCCGGCGTAGCGGCGCGTGTTGTAGGGCGAGTCGATCTGGAGGTCGGCGTTCGTGAGCTTCTCCTTCCACTCCCCCACCGCGTACTGGACGGTCGCGTCGATGTCGAGGCGCATGCCGTTCCGCAGCCGGTTGTAGATCACGCTCGCCACCAGGGGCCGCTCGCGGGCCACGGCGACCTCGCGCTCGATCATCGAGGCGATGATCAGCACGTCGTACTTCGTCAGGTTGCGCGACTGGGCGTAGCGGTAGTTCACGTCGGCCGTGTTGGCCTCGTAGGCCTCGATCTGCATGTCCACCAGGTCGCGGGCGGTCGCGTCCTCGGGCAGCTCGTAGGTGGCCGGGAAGAGGAAGCCCTCCAGCGACGTCGGGCGGTCGGTGCGGGCGAGCGCCCGCCCGCGGGCCCCGGGGCCGGTGAGGGCCAGGTAGCGATCGCCGGAGATGTCGGTCTCGGCGTCGAGCAACGCCGCGACGTCCTCGCGGCGCAGCCCCTCGCGGATGAGCAGGGTGCTGGTGGGGGCGGCCTGCTCCTGGGCGGACGGCGCGTCGTCGTCGCCGAACGAGCCGCGCGCGAGGGCCCAGCCTGCCGCCACCACGAGGACGAGGATCATGGCGAGCCACAGGAGGGTGCGCCGCCCCCTCGGCGAGCGGCTCCGCCGGGCGGGTGCGCCCTCGCCGGTCGGCGGGCGCCGCGAGCGGGTGCTCACGAGGCCGTCGCCAGGTACGCCTCCAGGAGGACGCAGGCGGCGAGGGAGTCGAGGTCCGCGCGCGAGCCGGCCTCGCCGGCGCGCCGGCGCGCCTCGGCCGTGGTCAGGCGCTCGTCCCAGAGGTCCACGGGGACGTCCACGCGCGCGCGGAGCCGGGCCGCGAACCCGGCGGCGCGGCGGGCCTGCGCGCCGCGCTCCCCGGAGGCCGTCCGCGGGTCCCCGACGACGATGCGCTCCGGGGCCTCCTCGGCGATCACGGCGTCGAGGCGGCGGCGCCCGGCGGGCGAGTCGACCCGTGCGATCGCCGCGAGCGGCCGCGCCAGCGTGCCCGTGGGATCGCTGACGGCCACCCCGGTCCGCGCGGGCCCGTGGTCGAGCGCCAGAACCTTCACTCTCCCCCGGTGGCCAGCATGAGCTCCCGGGCGCGCTCCAGCGCCTCGGGAAGCCGGGAGGGGTCCTTGCCCCCGGCGCGGGCCATCGCGTCCTTTCCGCCGCCGCCCCCGCCCACGATGGGGGCGACGTCCCTGATGAGCGAGCCGGCCGACAGGCCGGACGACACGGCGGCGGGGCCGAGGTTGGCCACGAGGAGAGCCCTGCCCTCGGAGGCCGCGCCCAAAACGACCGCCGCGCCCTCGCCGAGGGCCTGCTTCACCCGGTCGGAGATGGCCAGGAGCTCGTCCATGTCGATCGCCTCGACCTGCGCCGCCACCGCCGAGACGCCGTTCGACCCCTCGGCCATCGAGGCGATCGCGCCGATGTCGGCCCGTCCGGACTTGGCCCGCCGCAGCTCGGCCTCGAGCGCGCGGATGCGCTCGTCCTTGCCGGCGATCTCCTCCTGCAGGCGGCGCTCGCGGTCGCGGAGCCAGGCGACCGCGGCCGGGCCGGTGAGGGCCTCGATGCGCCGCGCGCCGGCGCCGGTCGAGGACTCGCCCGTGATGACGAAGGGCCCGATCTCGCTCGTCCGGGCGACGTGGGTGCCGCCGCAGAGCTCCTTCGAGAAGTCGCCCGTCGACACCACGCGCACCCGCTCGCCGTACTTCTCCTCGAAGAGCCCGATGGCGCCCTCGGCCGCGGCCTCGTCGCGGTCGGCGATCTCCCAGGAGACCGGCTGGTCCTCCTCGACGCGCTCGTTGACCATGGCCTCGATGCGCTCGAGCTCCTCGGGCTGCACGCGCCCGCGGTGGGTGAAGTCGAAGCGCAGCTTGTCCGGGCCCACGTAGGAGCCGGCCTGGCGGACCCCGCCCCCCAGCGTCTCGCGCAGGGCCCAGTTGAGGACGTGGGTGGCGGTGTGGTTGGCCTGGGTCTGACGGCGCAGGCCCCGGTCGACGGCCGCCGTCACCTCGGCGCCGACCGGCAGGTGGCCCTGATCGAGGCGGACGCGCAGCACCTGGTCGTCGCCCAGCCGGAAGGCGTCGAGGACCGTCGCGCGGCCCGACGAGCCGGCGATCTCCCCAGAGTCGGACACCTGGCCGCCGCCCTCGGGGTAGAAGGGGGAGCGCTCGAGCTTCAGCAGCGCCGTGCCGTCGCCAAGCTCCTCCATCGCGGTGACGCGGGTGTCGATCTCGGTCCCGTCCCAGCCGACGAAGTCGGTGGCGGCGGCCTCGCGGGCGACCGCCGCGGCCCGCTCCCCCAGGTCGCCGGCGCGCTCGCCGCCCCCGACCCCGGCCCGCGAGCGCTCGCGCTGGCCCGCCATGAGGCGCTCGAAGCCCTCGGCGTCGACCGACAGGCCGGCGTCCTGGGCGGCCTCGAGGGTCAGGTCCAGCGGGTAGCCGTAGGTGTCGTGGAGGCGGAAGGCGTCCTCGCCCGCCACCGTGCCCGAGTCCCGCGAGCGCTCGATGACCTCGCCCAGCAGGCGCCGCCCCTGGGTGAGGGTGCGCGCGAACTGCTCGGCCTCGTCGGCGATGACGTCGCGCACCTCCGCGTCGCGCTCGCGCAGCTCGGGGTAGGCGTCGCCCCATCCCTCCACCACCGGCCCGGCCAGCTCGGCGACGGCGGCCGGCTCGAGGCCGATGTGGGTCGCCTCGCTGACCGCCCGCCGCACGATGCGCCGGAGGATGTAGCCGCGGCCCTCGTTGGACGGGCGCACCCCGTCGGCCGCCAGGAAGGTCATGGCGCGGCCGTGGTCGGCGAGCACCCGCAGGGCCCGGTCGGCGCGGGGGTCGGCGCCGTAGCGGCGTCCCGAGGCGCCCTCCGCCCAGGCGATCAGGGGCCGGAATGCGTCGGTGTCGAAGACGGACGGGACGTCCTGGAGGACCGCCGCCATGCGCTCGAGCCCGGCGCCGGTGTCGATGTTCTTCGACGGCAGCGGGCTGAGCGTGCCGTCGGGCGCCCGGTCGTACTGCATGAAGACCAGGTTCCAGTACTCCAGGTAGCGGTCGCCGCCGACCGCGGGGCCGCCCTCGGGGCCGAAGGCCGGGCCGCGGTCGAGGTAGAGCTCGGTGTTCGGACCGCAGGGGCCCGTGGGGCCGGCGCTCCAGAAGTTCTCAGGGTCGCCCAGCGCCTGGATGCGCTCGCGCGGCACCCCGATGTCCACCCAGAGCTCGACGGCCTCCTCGTCGGCCGGCACGGCATCGGTGCCCTCGAAGACCGTGATCCAGATCCGCTCGGGGTCGAGGCCGAGGACCTCGGTCGACAGCTCCCACCCGAAGCGGATCGCGTCCGCCTTGAAGTAGTCGCCGATCGAGAAGTTGCCGAGCATCTCGAAGAACGTGAGGTGGCGGGCCGTGTGACCGACCTCGTCGATGTCGCTCGTCCGGAAGCACTTCTGGCAGCTCGTCAAACGCCGCGCGGGCGGCTCTGCGGCGCCGAGGAAGTAGGACTTCAGGGGCTGCATGCCCGCGATCGTCAGCAGCACGGACGGGTCGTCCTCATAGGGGACGAGCGGCGCCGACGGGATCCGGAGATGGCCGTGGCGCTCGAAGTAGGAGAGGAAGGCCTCCCGTATCTCGCGCGTCGTCATCCGGCCGCCGAGTGTACCAACGGCCCCCTTCCCGGCCGCCCTCGCGGGGGCGGCCGCGAGCAGCGCGGTGAGCTAGCTCGGGTCGCGACGCACGCGAACGTGCGTGGCGTGGCGGGCGCCCGCCGGCTCGGCCCGCTCCAGGGCGATCAACGTCCCCGCCGGCGTGACGAGCTCGACGACGTGGTGCGTCGCGGTCGTGAAGGCCGAGGTGACCACCACCCCGCCGACGCGGCCCGTGAGCGCCCCCAGGCAGGCGTCGAGGGTCGCCTGCTGGCCGAGGGTCAGGGGACCGATGTCGGGCGCCAGCGTGTACGACGGGGCGGGTGGAGGGACGAGCACCGGCGGAGCCTCCACGGAGGGGACGGGTAACCAGTGGGATACGTGCGAGGATCCGCCACGGATCAGTTGCGAAGAAAATCCATATCGCTGGTGGTCGCCGGGGATCGCGGTCCTCTAGACTCCGCTCCGCCCTGCCGTGTGCGCCACCGGCATCACCCCTTGAGCCAACGCACATGACGCGGGATGCGGCGTCGCCGTCGCGGTGCTCCGCACGGCGCCCGCCTCCCACCTGCTGAGGCAGGTTCAGGTCACGAGCCGGAGCGGCACGGCGGGGCCAACGCTCGGCCGGCCGGCGCCAGGGCCCGTGGTAGCCTGCCGCGGTGCCGCCCTACCCGCCCGAGGCCATGCGCCATCTGGCGACGCCGACGGGCGCCGGGGCACTCGCCTCCGCTGACGCCGTCGGCGAGTCCGGAAGCGCGTCGTGCGGCGACCTGGTGCGCGTGGCCCTCCGGATCTCCGGTGGGCGGGTGCGCGAGGCCGGCTTCCAGGCCTTCGGCTGCGGCGCCGCGACGGCGGCCGCCAGCGCCGCCTGCGCCCGCCTCGCCGGCGCCTCGCTGGACGACGCCATGCGCCTGTCGGCCGGCGGCCTCGACGCCGACCTCGGCGGGCTCGGGCCCGCCCGGCGGCACGGGCCCGAGGTCGTCGAGGACGCGATCGCCCGGGCGCTCGAGGCCTGGCACTCGGCCCGCCTGGGAGCGCCCGGCCTCCCCCTGCGGGCCGACCGCGTGGCGGTGGCGATGAGCGGCGGCGTCGACAGCGCTGTCGCGGCGATGCTGCTCCGGGACGCCGGCCTGGACGTCGTCGGCGTGACGATGCGCCTCTGGCACGACCCGGCCGCGGCCGCGGCCGAGCGGTCCTGCTGCTCTCCCGAGACCGTGCGGCTCGCACGCGCGAGCGCACACGCCCTCGGGATCCCCCACCTCACCCTCGACGTCGCCGAGGCCTTCCGCGCCGGCGTGGTCGAGGAGTTCATCGCGGGGTACCGCGACGGCCGCACGCCGAACCCCTGCGTGACCTGCAACGGCAGCGTCCGCTTCCGCGTCCTCGCCGACGCAGCGGCGCTGCTGGGCGCCCGCGGGCTGGCCACCGGCCACTACGCCCGCCTCGCCCGCGACCCCGGCGGCCGGGCCGTGCTGGCGCGCGCGGCCGACGCCGGCAAGGACCAGAGCTACATGCTGGCGATGCTCGACGACGCCCTGCGCGAGCGCCTGGCGTTCCCGCTCGGGGGTTTGACGAAGGCGCGCGTGCGGCAGATGGCCCGAGAGGCCGGGCTGCCGGCCGCGGACGCCGTCGAGAGCCAGGAGGTGTGCTTCGTGGGAGCGGGCGGGTACGGGCCCTTCCTCGAGCGCGCGGCCGGCATGGCCGCGCGGCCGGGTCCGGTCGAGGACGCCTCCGGGCGGATGTTGGGAACCCACGCCGGGCACTGGCGCTTTACGGTGGGCCAGCGCCGCGGGATCGGCGTCGCCGCCCCCGAGCCGCTCTACGTCCTCGCGACCGACCCGGCCCGCAACGCGGTGACGGTCGGGCCGCACGAGGCGCTGGCCACGCGCCGGCTCGCCCTCCGGCCGGCCCGGGTCGTCGGCGAGCTCGGCGAGGGGCCGCTCGAGGTGCGGGTGCGGTACCGCGGCCGGCCCCTGAGCGGCAGGGCCGCCCCGACCCCTGCCGGGCTGCGGGTCGAGCTCGACGACCCCGCCGACGGGGTGGCCCCCGGCCAGACCGCGGCGCTGTACCGCGACGGGCGGCTCGTCGCCGCCGGTACGATCGCGGGGCCCGACGGCATCACCGACCTTTCTGAAACGGAGCACTAGTGGACTGGTCCGACGTACTCAAGCTCGCGCTCTCCATCTTCCTGATCGTGACCGGGCTGGGGCTCGCCTACCTGTTCCTGCGCATGGCGGGGGTCTTCCAGCGCCTCGGGACCGCGCTGACCCGGATCACGGACGAGGTCGTGCCGATCCTGAACCGGGCCCAGACGACGGTCGACGGCGTCAACCTCGAGCTGGCCCGGGTGGACGAGATCATGAAGACGGCCGTGGGCGCCACGAAGGGCGCCGAGAAGAGCGTGCAGACGGTGTCGACCGCGGTCACGACCCCGGTGCGCAAGGTCACGGGCCTCGCGGCCGGCGTGCGCGAGGCCGTCGCGACCCTCCGCGCGCGGCGCGCGGCCGAGGCGGCCGACCGGGCCGCGGTGCCGCCGCCGCCGGCCGCGCCACCGCCCGGCGGGCCTCCCCCGGCCCCCGCGGCGCCGCCGCCCGCCGCCGCGGCTCCCGCCGCCGCACGCGCCGGCGGGACGGGGCCGCCGTCGCCCGCGCCGCCGCCCCCGTCCGCGCCGCCCCGCCATCCCAGCCCCTACTAGGACGGCGGCATGAAGCGGCTCCTCACAATCGGCGCGGTCGGCGGCCTGCTGGCCTGGCTCGGCTCCATCGGCGCCCTCAGCCCCGGCCTCTGGAAGAGCGTCTTCGACCGCGAGCGGCGGCGGATCCCAGAGCAGCTCAAGGAGGCGCTGGAGGCGGGCAAGCGCGCGGCGAAGCAGGCCGAGGATGACCTCGACCGCGAGGTGCGCGAGAGCTTCAGGGTCAACTCGGGGCCGCGGCCCTCGCCCTAGCGTCGCGGCGCCGTGGGGGATGACACGGCCCAGCGGCTGGAGATGCTCCTCGTGATGCAGTGGCTCGACGAGGGCGCCGTCGAGGAGGGCGAGGTCGCGCTCTCGGTGCCGACCGCGGCCGCCGAGCTCGGGCTGGAGGAGGGCCGCGGCGGCCTGCTCGGGGTCATGGCGGCGCTCGGCGAGCTCGAGGAGCGGCGCGTTGTCGCGGTGGCCTGGCCGACCGGCCCGGGCGGCCGCGAGGCCCGGGTGACGCTCTCGGCCGACCTCCGCCGGGACGCGCGGCGGCTCTTCGGACGCCCCTGATCGACAAGGGCCGCGGGAGGGCCGAGGCCCTCCCGCGCCCGTTCGCTAGATCCGGACCGACCTCCGCACCAGGGCCGCGTTGCTGTTGCGGTCGCTGGCGAAGATGCGCAGCTGGAGGCCCGTGGGGCCGCGGCGCGCCAGCGCGCGCGACACCTTGGCGCTGAGGCCGACCCTCACGACGCCGTTCTTCGCGAGCTTGCCGCGCCGCGTCGTGCCGATCACGACCTGGGACCCCGAGCCGCTGACGCCGAGCGCCGCCGCGACGGCCTTCGAGGCGGCGACCTGGGCGACCACTGAGCAGGCCTCGCTGCAGCGCACGCGCACCGGGAGGCGCAGCTTCCTGCCCGCCCGCAGGCCGGCGCGCGCGGCGGCCGTGGCGGCCGCCGTCACGGTCGCCCTGGCCTTCGGCGGCGCGGTGTCGTAGGCGAACTCCTGCAGCGGCCCGAAGCCGGTCGGCGTCGCGGCGGGCGTGACGCGCCCGATGCGGTCGCGCCCGTTCTCGGTGAACCAGATCGCCGCCGCCGGCGATCCCACGATCTTCTGCGGCCTGGCGCCGGCGGTCGGGACGGCCACCTCCGTGTAGGCGCCCGCGAGGGTCAGCCGGCCGATGCGGTTCGCTGCCGGGTACGAGAGCCACAGCGCCCCGTCCGACCCGGCCGCGATGCCGGTGGCCCCGCCCGGCCCGGCGCCCGGCAGGGGGAGCTGGGTGATGGCGCCGTCTGTGGCGACCCGGCCGACGCCCGGGTACTGCGCGAGCGAGAACCAGAGCGCACCGTCGCCGCCGACCGCGATCCCCGAGGGGTTGCCCGTCGAGGAGGGGAGCAGGAACTCGCTGATCACGCCCGCCGGGGTGATGCGCGCGACGCCGTGGCGCGAGAAGAGCGTCACCCACATGTTGCCGTCCGGGCCGGCGATGATCTCCTCCGGCGTCGAGCCCTGGGCCAGCTTGTACTCGGTCACAGAGCCCTGCGGGGTCATGGCGACGATCTTGTCGCCGTCCTTGTCGACGAACCACAGGCGACCGTCCGGGCCGGACGCGATGCCGCGGTAGTTGCCGAAGGGCACGGGGAGCTCGGAGATCTTGCCCGTCAGGGTGATGCGGCCGATCCGGTCGCCGTACTCGGTGAACCAGAGGGCGCCGTCCGGCCCTGTGGTGATGTCGGCCGGGCCGCGCGCGGGCTCGCCGAAGCGGGTGATCCTCCCGGCGGGGGTGATGCGGCCGATACGGCGGGTGTGGAACTCGGTGAACCAGATGTTGCCGTCGGGGCCCACCGTGATCCCCTCGGCGAGTGCCCGACCGGCCCCGCCCTGCGCCGAGGCCGTTCCCGCCACGGCGATCACCAGTCCCGCCGCCATCGCGGCCACCAAGGCCGCCTTCCAGGTCCACCAGCTCCGTCTCACGCTTCGTCCCCTCCTGGGATCTACGATCTCGCCGGGCGGTTGTATCCGATCCCGTCCGCCTGGACCAGCGGCGTCGGTGCAGGGTCGGCCTATACGGCCGGGCGGACTCCGACCTCGCGCAGCTGCTCGGGGGCGACCGGCGCCGGGGCGCCGGTGAGCGGGTCCGAGCCGGTGGC
>DATAGF010000256.1:0-3372 GCA_036257075.1 Miltoncostaeaceae bacterium | reverse complement strand
ATCGCCTCGGCGTAGTTCTTGGTCCCGCTCGTCATCGAGACCGGGGCGACCGCGGACGTCAGCGGGGCGATGGCGGCCGGGATCGCGCTCTGGGGGCCGAAGAGCTGCCCCGAGATGCGCAGGCTCGGCGTCGTCGTGCCGGTCTGGATGGAGCAGATCGAGAAGAGGTCGTCCGGCGCCTCCGGCGCCCAGGCCTGCCAGGCCTGCACCACGTCGACGATCTGGCTCCAGTCGTAGGTGAGCACGAAGGTGGACGCCGGATCGGTCGGGAAGGTGCGCATGAGGAAGGCCGTGACGACGCCGAAGTTGCCGCCGCCGCCGCCGCGGCAGGCCCAGTAGAGGTCCTCGTCGCGGCGTTCGTCGACCGTGCGCGCGCGCCCGTCGGCGGTGACGATCCGCAGCGCGAGCACGTTGTCCGAGGTCGTGCCCCAGCGCCGCCCGACGAAGCCCACGCCGCCGCCGAGCGCCAGCCCCGCGATACCGACGGTCGGGCAGGTGCCGGCCGGGATCGTCTGGCCCACATCGGCCAGGGCCGTGTAGACCTCGCTCTGCTCCGACCCGGCGCCGATGGCCGCCCGGCGGTCGCGTGGCCGTGCGCGCGTGCCGCGGATGCCCGTGACGTCGAGCACCACCCCGCCCCGCGGGCGCGAGTAGCCGCCGTACGAGTGGCCGCCGGAGCGGGCGGCGATGCGTGTGCCCGTGCGCGCCGCCCAGCGGACCGTCGCTTGGACGTCGCGCTCGTCGAGGGCGTAGACGACGGCCCGGGGCGGCGCGCCGTCGAAACGGCTGTTGTAGAGCTGGGCGGCGATGGCCAGCCCCTGCGGGTCCGACGCCGAGACGACCGGCCCGCGGACCAGGGCGGCGAGGCGTCGGAGCTCGGCGGCGGTCCGGTCTCGGCGCCGGGCGGCGGCGCGGCTCCAGGCCGGCAGCGCCGCGGCGGCGGCCGCGGCGGCCCCAGCCTCGGCGAGCAGGCGGCGTCGGGTGAGCGCGCGCGCCTGCGGCGACCTCATCCCGGCGGTGCGACGCGCACGCGCATCGGCACGCCGCCGCGGGGGCGCAGGGTGATCTGGGGCTGGAGCTCGAGCGGCTCGTCCGAGACCGCCTCGAGCCGGACGCGGCGCGCGATGACCGCCAGCAGCAGGGCGCCCTCGACTGCGGCGAAGCTCGCCCCGATGCACTTGCGCGTGCCCGCGCCGAAGGGGAAGTACGAGAAGCGGTGGGGCGGCGCGCCGCCGCCCTCCTCCCACCGGTCCGGGTCGAAGCGCCCGGCGTCGGGCCAGAAGCGCGGGTCGCGGTGCAGGAGGTACGGCGGCATCAGGACCAGGCCCCCCTCCGGGATGACGTGGCTGCCGAGGGGGAACTCCTCGACGCAGCGACGGGCGAGCATCCAGCCCGGGGGGTAGAGGCGCAGCGACTCGTTCAGCACCCGCTCCGTGTAGGGCAGGCGGGGCAGGTCGCCCAGGCCGGGATCCGCGCCGAGCGCGGCGGCCTCGGCCCGCAGGCGCTCCTCGGCCTCGGGGTGGCGGGCGAGCAGGTACCACGTGAAGGTGAGCGCGTTGGCGGTCGTCTCCAGGCCGGCCGCGAACAGCGTCATGACCTCGTGGCGGACCTCGTCGTCGCTCATCCCCTCGCCGTTCTCCGCGTCCTGCGCGGCGAGCAGCATCGAGAGCAGGTCGCCCCGGTCGCGCCCGTCGGCGCGGCGCTCGGCGATGACGCCGTCCACGATGCGGTCGAGGTCGGCCTTGGCGGCGTGGAAGCGCCGGACGGTCCGCGTCGGGATCCTCATGCGCAGACCGGAGAAGGGCAGCACGAGCAGGTCGAAGGCGCGGAAGACGTCGACCAGCGCCTCCTCCACCCGGCCGAACTCCTCCCCCAGCTCGGTCCCGAAGAGCGCCTCGCCGACCACGCCGGTCGTGATGAGGCTCATCTCGCGGAAGACGTCGATGACCTCGCCGTCGCGCCAGCGGTCGGCCGCCTCCGCGCCCCGCCGGGCCATGATCCGCGCGTACCCCTCGAGCCGGTCGTGGTGGAACGCGGGCTGGATCAGGCGGCGCTGGCGGCGGTGGTGCTCGCCCTCGGCGGTCAGCAGGCCGTCGCCGAGCACGATCCGCGCGCCCTCGAGGATCCGGCCCTTCCTCACCCGTGACGCGTGGGTGGTGAAGACCTGCTGCACGAGGTCGGGCTCGGTCACCAGGTACATGTCGAGCGGCCCCATCCGGAAGTGCACGAACGGCCCGTGCTCGTCGCGCAGGCGCTCGAACATCCCGATCGGGTCGCGGCGGCGCTCGCCGATCATCCGCAGCGAGCCGCGCCGGCCCGGCCCCGGCGGAGGCCCGAGCGCCGGCTCGGGACGGTCCTGGATCGCGTGCGCCATCGTGCCGGCCATCATGCGACGAGGCGGGGCGGGCGGTCCAGCCTCGAATGGCGACCCTTCAGGAGGCCCGCCCCCGGCGGGCGGGCCCCCCAGTGCTTCACCCCGTCACGACGAAGGTTCGCTTCAGGTCCGCCGTCGAGCTGTTGCCCGCGTAGACGTCGATCGCGCCCGGCTCCACGACGAAGCGGCCGTCGTTGTCGTAGAAGCCGAAGTCGCCCCGGTCCAGCGTGAAGCTGACCGTCGTCGTGGCGCCGGGCTCGAGCGTCACCCGCTGGAAGCCGCGCAGGCGGCGCACCGGCTGGGAGATGCTCGCGACCGGGTCATGGATGTAGAGCTGCACCACCTCGTCGCCGGCTCGGGCGCCGGTGTTGGTGACGCTCACCGTCGCGGTGATCTTGCCCTTGGCGGAGACGCGCGTCTTGTTGAGGCGGAGGTCGCCGACCGAGAAGGTCGTGTAGCTCAGGCCGTACCCGAACGGGTAGAGCGGGTCGCACGAGTTCAGGTCGCGGTAGCGCGAGTTGTACTTCGACCCGATGTCGCACGGGCGGCCGGTCTGCTCGTGGTTGTAGTAGATCGGCACCTGCCCGAGGACGCGCGGGAACGAGACCGGCAGCTTGCCGCCGGGGTTGACCTTCCCGAAGACCACGTCGGCCACCGCGTTGCCGGCCTCGACGCCGGGGAACCAGGCCTCGAGGATCGCCGGCGAGGAGGCGACCACGTCGCTCAGGGTCAGCGGGCGCCCGTTGAAGAGCACCACCACGAACGGCTTCCCCGTGGCCTTGATCGCGTCGATCAGCCGCGGCTGCACCCCGGGGAGGTCGATCTCGCTGCGCGAGGCGGCCTCGCCGCTCTGCCCGCGGGTCTCGCCGAGGGCGAGGACGACCTGGTCAGCCGCGTTCGCGGCGGCGACCGCCTCGGCGAAGCCGGCGTCGGAGCCGCACTCGTCGGCGGGCGTGAGGTCGGGCGGGTCGCGGTCGATCATGGCGCAGCCCTGGGCG
>DATAGF010000123.1:0-3262 GCA_036257075.1 Miltoncostaeaceae bacterium | reverse complement strand
CCCAGCGACACCAGCCGGGTGTCGGTGGCCTTCGCCCAGTCCAACGGGCTGCTGGCCGTGGTCTTCCTGGTCTTCACCCTCCTCGAGGTGACGCTGTAGCGGGGACGGAGCTGGTGCGGGCGTCCGGGCTCGTCAAGCGCTTCGGCGACCGGCGGGCGGTCGACGGCGTGGACGTGGAGCTCGAGGCGGGGGAGTGCCTCGCCGTCCTCGGTCCGAACGGGGCGGGCAAGAGCACCCTGCTGCGGATGCTCGCCACCCTGCTGCGGCCCGACGCGGGCCGGCTGGCGGTCTGCGGCCACGCCCTCCCCGAGCGCGCCGGGCGGGCGCGGGCCGAGATCGGCTACCTCGGCCACGACCCCCTCGTCTACCTCGACCTCACCGCCCGCCAGAACCTCGAGCTCTACGCCGACCTCTACGGCCTGCCGGACGCCCGCCGCCGCATCGACGACGCCCTCGACCGGGTGGGCCTGCTCGCCCGCTCCTTCGATCTCGTCCGCACCTTCAGCCGCGGCATGGCCCAGCGCCTCGGCCTGGCCCGGGCGCTGCTCCACGAGCCGCGCCTGCTGCTGCTCGATGAGCCCTACGCCGGCCTCGACGCCGCGGGGGCCCACCTCCTGGACGCCGTGCTGGCGGACGCCTCGCGCGATCGGGGCGTGGTGATCGTCACCCACGAGGTGGAGCGCGGGGTGGCCCTCGCCGGCCGACTGCTGGTGCTGCGCGCCGGCAGGACGGTCCTGTCGGAGCCCACGGGGACGGTGGACGGCAGCGCCTTCCGCGCCCGCTACGAGGAGCTGGTGGCGTGATCGCGGCCGCCCGGCCCGCGTGGGGGCGCCAGCTGCGGGCGCTGCTGCTGAAGGACCTCCGCCTCGAGCTGAGGACGCGCGACACGGCCGTCGCGATGGTCCTCTTCGCCGTCCTGGCGATGCTGATCTTCCAGTTCGCCTTCGGCAACCGGGGCGACGACCTCACCCCCTACGCGGGCGGGATCCTCTGGGCCACGCTGTCGCTGACGGCCGTCCTGGGCGTCGGGCGCTCGTGGGTGCCCGAGCGCGAGCAGGGCGTGCTCGACGGCATCCTCTCGGCGCCCGTTCCGCGCCTGGTGCTGATGGCCTCGAAGACCGGCGCGATCTACGCCTACCTGCTCGCGGTCGAGATCGTTGCCGTCCCCCTGGTGGCGATCTTCTTCGTGCGCGGGTCGGTCGCCGGCGACCTCGGGCTGATCGCCCTCACGTGCCTGCTCGCCAACCTGGGCATCGCCATCCTCGGGTCCCTCTACGCCTGCCTGGCGCTGTTCGCCCGCGCCCGCGAGCTGCTCCTGCCGGTGCTGTTCCTGCCCTCCCTGCTGCCCGTCGTGATCGCCGCCGCCGGGGCCGTCAACGCCGTCGCGGGGGGGACGAACGACCTGTCGGAGTACCGTGGCTACAGCCTGTTCCTCGCGGTCTATGCGGTAATCTTCGGGCTTGTGGCCTACGCGACGTACGACCACGTCTTCGATGACTGAGGCGCGTCCGGGACGACGGCTCGCAGTCACGGGAGCGGCCACGGCGGCCCTCACCGCGCTCGCCGTCTACGGGGTCTTCTTCGTCGCCCCCGAGGACGCCGACCAGGGGATCATCCAGAAGATCTTCTACTTCCACGTGGCCATCGCGGTCGGCTCGCTGCTGGCCTTCGCGGTCGCGTGCATCTACGGCATCAGGTACCTGCGCTCGCGCGACGAGCGCCACGACGAGGTCTCCTCGACGGCCGTGGGCATCGGCGTCGGGTTCGCCGTGCTGGTGGTGATCACGGGCTCGATCTGGGCCAAGGCCTCCTGGGGCACCTGGTGGGTCTGGACCGACCCGCGCCTGGTGACCTTCCTGGTGGTGCTGCTGCTGTACGCGGCCTACTTCGTGCTGCGCTCGTCCGCCGAGGGCGAGCGGCGGATGCGCTACTCGGCGATCTACTCGATCGCGGCCTTCGCCTCGGTGCCGCTGTCGTTCTACTCGGTGCGGGTGGCGCGCTCGTTCGTGCACCCGGTGGTCTTCACGTCGAGCGGCGCCAACATGCCGAACACGATGCTGATCTGGTTCGCGGTGAGCCAGCTCGCCGTGATCGGGGCCTTCCTCACGATCATGCAGGTCGAGCTGCTCCAGCGGCGCGCCGACAAGGCCCTGCGCCGGGTCAAGCTGCGCCTGGAGACGTCCTCGTGATCCCTCCTCGCCATCACCGCGCTCTCGGCGGCGCGGAGGCTCGTCGGGGGACCAGGTGAGCACGGGCGCGCAGTACGTCGTCGCGGCCTACGGCGTGGTCCTCTTCGGGCTGCTGATGTACGTGGTCGTCCTGGGCCTGCGCACGGCGCGCCTGGCGCGCGAGGCCGAGCTGCTCGCCCGCCTGGCCGAGCGGGAGGGCGACGGTGACCGCAGCCCCGAGCCGGCCGCGATGCCATGAGCGGGAGCCGCGTCGCCCCCAGCCGGCCGCCGGGGCCGGGCAAGGTCTTCTACCCGATGTTCGTGGACATCGAGGGGCGGCGCTGCCTTGTCGTCGGCGGCGGCCCGGTGGCCACCGAGAAGGTCGAGAAGCTGCTGGAGCACGGCGCGGTCGTGCGGCTGGTGACCCCGGGGATGACCGACGCCCTGGCGGCGCTGGTCGCCTCGGGCGCGGTCAGCGAGCACCGGGCCCGGGGGTACGCGCCCGAGGACCTGGACGGCTGCTTCCTGGTGATCGCGGCCACCAACCTCGACGCCGTCAACCGCATGGTCTGGCAGGACGCCGAGGCACGGAACCTGCTCTGCAACGTCGTCGACGTCCCGCCGCTGTGCAACTTCATCGTCCCCTCGATCGTGCGCCGCGGGGAGCTGGCGCTGGCCATCTCCACGGGCGGCGCGAGCCCGGTGGTGGCGAAGCACATCCGCCGCGAGCTCGAGGCGGTGTACGGCCCCGAGTGGGAGGCGCTGGTCGACCTGCTGCGCGACGTGCGCGACGAGCTCAAGTCGCGCTACCCCGACATGCCCAGCCGCCGCGACGCGGTCGAGCGCCTCATGGAGACCGACGTGATCCGCCGCCTGGCCGAGGGCGACGACGAGGGTGCGCGCGAGCTCGCGAACCGCGTCCTCGACATCGGGGTGCCTGCATGATCCCTCCTCGTCTGATCCGCGCTCTCAACGGCGCGGCGACTCGTCGGGAGGTCGCATGATCCCTCCTCGTCTGATCCGCGCTCTCAACGGCGCGGCGACTCGTCGGGACGTCGCATGACCCTCCTGGTCCTCGGCCTCTCCCACAAGAC
>DATAGF010000110.1:0-9607 GCA_036257075.1 Miltoncostaeaceae bacterium | reverse complement strand
CAGCGGCTCTACCTGCCGCCGATCATCGACCCCGAGTTCCACTACGAGACGGTCAACGTCGAGACCCAGGCCAAGAACCGCGGCTCGCTCTTGTGGTGGATGCGCCGCATGCTCGCCCTGCGCAAGCGCTACCAGGTGTTCGGCCGCGGGGAGCTGGAGTTCCTGCACCCCGAGAACCGGCGCGTGCTCGCCTACCTGCGCAGCGACGGCGACCAGAGCGTGCTGATCGTGGCCAACCTGTCGCGCTTCGCCCAGTTCGTCGAGCTCGACCTGTCGCGCTTCAAGGACTCCGAGCCGGTCGAGCTCTTCGGCCAGACCCACTTCCCGCCGATCGGCGAGCTGCCCTACCTGCTGACCCTCGGGCCGCACGCGATCTACTGGCTCGCGATCGAGGGCCCGCGCGAGGAGGTCGGCGCGCCCGCCGACGACGCGGTCCCGGTCATGTCGGCCCAGGGCTCCATCGACGCCATCGTGGCCGGGCGCGGCCGGGCCGAGCTGGAGCGGGCCATCGCGCAGTTCCTGCCGACGCGGCGCTGGTTCGCGGGCAAGGCGCGCCGCATCCGCTCGGTGGCCGTCACCGACTCCGTCCCCCTGGCCGGCCCGCCGGCCCGGGTGCTGATCGCGCGCGTCGAGTTCAACGAGGGCGAGGGCGAGACCTACGCCATGCCCGTCGTCCTCCTCGAGGGCGAGCGGGCCGAGCGCCTGGCGGCGGACGCGCCGCGCAGCGTCCTCGCCCGGCTCGAGCGCCGCGCCGAGCCGGCCGTGATCGCCGAGGCGCTGCTCGACCCCGACGTCTGCCGCGCGCTGCTCGACGCCGTCCGCCGCCGGCGCCGGCTGCGCGGGAGCGAGGGCGGGAGCATCACGGGCAGGCCGGCCCCGGCGCTGCGTGAGGTCCTGGACGGCGACGAGCCCCCTGAGCCCTCGGTCTTCCGCGCCGAGCAGAGCAACACCTCGGTGCTCTTCGGCCAGTCGCTGATCCTGAAGCTCTTCCGCCGGGTCGAGGACGGCGTCAACCCGGACCTCGAGCTGGGGCGCTACCTGGCCGAGCGCACCTCGTTCGAGCACACGCCGCGGGTCGCCGGGGCGCTCGAGTACCAGAAGGACGGCGGCGAGCCGGCGACGCTGGCGATCGTCCACGAGTTCGTCCCCAACGAGGGCGACGCGTGGCAGTACACCCTGGACGCGCTGGGGCGCTTCTACGAGCAGGCGGTCACGGAGCGGATCCGGCCCGGCGCCCAGGCGCCACTGCCGGCCGATGGCGGGCTCCTGGAGCGCGCCGCCGGCCCCATCCCGGACGAGGTCTACGAGGTGGTCGGCTCCTACCTCCAGTCGGCCCAGCTCATGGGCAGGCGCCTCGCCGAGCTGCACGAGGCGCTGACCGGCGACGGCGCCGACCCCGCCCTGGCGACCGAGCCGATCACGCCCCACTACCAGCGCTCGGTCTACCAGTCGGCCCGCAACCTCACCGGCAGGACGATGCAGCTGCTGCGGCGGTCGCTGCCCTCTCTGGGCGAGCGCGAGCGCGCCGAGGCCGAGGCCGTCCTGGCGCGCGAGGGCGACGTCCTGCGGCGCTTCTCGGCGCTGCTCGACCGGCGCGTCCGGGCGGCCCGCATCCGCGTGCACGGCGACCTCCACCTGGGCCAGGTGCTGTTCACGGGGCGCGACTTCCTCATCATCGACTTCGAGGGCGAGCCGGCCCGGTCGCTCACCGAGCGGCGCGTGAAGCGCACGCCGCTGCGCGACGTCGCCGGCCTGCTTCGCTCCTTCGACTACGCCACCGTCACGGCGCTGCTCGACGCGATCGCCCGCGGCCTCGTCGAGGCAGACTCGGACGCCGCGCGCGAGCTGGACGCCTGGGGGCGCCACTGGAACGAGTGGGTCTCGGCCGCCTTCCTCGGGTCGTACCTCGAGCGCGCCGGCGACGCACCCTGGATCCCCGCCGACCCGGACGCCCTCGCGCTGGTGCTCGATACCGCCCTCCTGGAGAAGGCGATCTACGAGCTGGCCTACGAGCTCAACAACCGCCCGGACTGGGTCGCCGTCCCGCTGCGCGGCATCCACGACCTCCTCGAGGGGGGCATGTAGCAGAAGCTGCGCGCACTGCGTGGTGAGGGACATGCACACCATCAATCCCGCGCCTTGCGGGCCGCGCCGCGTGGGCCGTACGGTTGCGCGGTGCCGTCACCTCCCCCCGTCCACGTGCCGCCGGATGGCGGCTCGACGGTCTTCCTCGTCGGCGACACCTACACGACGCTGCTGACGGGAGCGCAGACCGGCGGCGCCTTCACGCTGCTCGAGGCGCTCGTCCCGCCCGACACCGGGCCGCCGCCGCACGCCCACCACGCCGAGGACGAGACCTTCGTCCTCCTCGAGGGAGAGCTGACCTTCCGCGTCGGGGACGAGGCCCACGCGGCCTCGCGCGGGACGACGATCTTCGTCCCCCGCGACACGGTCCACAGCTTCACCAACGTCGGCGCCGGCGCGGCTCGGATGCTCTTCATGTACTCGCCCGCCGGCATGGAGGGCATGTTCGCCGAGATCGGGACGCCCGGCACCCGGGGCGTCCAGGCTCCACCGCGAACCATCGCCGACGTCGAGGCCCTGATCTCGGTCGCCGCCAAGTACCGCTTCTCGGTCGTGGGCTGACGCACGGCCGCGGGGCCACGCGTGGCTGGCCCGTCACCGGTCGGACGCACCCTCACGGGGCCGGGAACCACTCCCGCGGCGAGGGGAAGAGGTGGCGGTCGGCGAGCACGTTGAGCGCCCGGCGCGCCTGGACGAAGCGCTCGGCGATCGCCTGGAGGAGCCAGGTCGACGCCCGGGCGGGCGGCGCCGCCTCCGCCGCGAGGCGGTACCAGCGGGCTCCGAGCTGGTCGAGCAGGCCCACCCCGCCGCGGGTCTCGAGCGCCTCCCCGAGGACCTCGCCGGCAGGGCCCGCGACGGCGGCCGCGCGCCCGAGCCGCTGGAGGTCGATGGGGCCGAAGGCGCGCGAGGCGGTGTGGTCGGGGAAGACGCCCGCGAGGAACAGCGACAGGTCGCCGAGGCGGCGGTGGACGGCGGGATGGCGCGACTCGGGGAGCACGTCGAGGGTGCCCGCAAGGCGCACCGGGTCGAGCTCGCTGAAGCGCTGGCGCCGCCAGCCGCGCGGGGTCTCCCGCCAGACCGTGCCGCTGGTCACGCGCGTGTAGGAGGTCAGCAGGGCGGCGAGGAAGACCCGGCGCCGGCGGTCGTCGAGGAGCTCCCGCAGGTCGTCGCCGCCGAGGAGCGGCAGGCGCTGCCGGGGGGCGACCCACTCCGAGACGTAGGTCGCCTCGCGCAGCTCGGCGGCCACCCGCTCGACGGCGACGGCGAAGGTCAGGAAGGGCGAGGCCGTCACGAACTGCTCGCGCTCGGGGTCGTCGGGGGCGCCGCGCAGCAGCATCTCGGCGGCCGCCTCCGAGGCGAGCGTCTCCTCCACGAGGCCCGGCTCGCGGCGCAGCAGCGCGAGGGCCTCGCCCGCCTCGGCGGGCGGCCGGCCGGCGAGGCGCAGGACGAGGGCGAGGTCGCCCGGACCCAGATGATCGAGGTACCCGCCGCCGCCGGCCGGGGCCGGCTCTCCGGTCCTCATCCCGCGATGGTACCCGGGCCCCGCCGGTCGGCGCGATTCCCCCAGTCGCGGAAGCTGGACTAGGCTCGCCGGGTTCAAGGGGTTCCCGGACCGGGCGCCGAGCTGCGCGCGGCCACCCTGACCGCCGTCGACCTCGGTTAGGGCTCGGGCGCGGGGCGCTCCAGCAGGGCCACCGGCAGCCGCCCGGCGAGTTCGCCGAGGGGCGCCTCGGCGCCCAGCTCGACGTCGCGGTCGCCCAGGACGTCGCGCCAGCGGCCCTGCTGGTCCCGGGGGACCGCGACTCGCTCGCCCTCGCCGCCGGCCCTGATCGGCATGGCGGCGATGACGGCGTCGCCGCGGGCGTAGGCGAAGGCGCCCTCCCCGGCTTGGAGGGGCCGGTAGGAGCCCTCGAAGGCGCCGGGCCGCCGCGCCCTCAGCCCCAGGGCACGGTGGATGAGGAAGAGCTTGGCGGTCTCCCGGCTCGGCGGATCGCCGGCGAGCAGGCCGTCCAGCAGGCGGCGACGCCGCTCCCAGTCGACCGGGCGCCGGTTGTCGGGGTCGACCAGCGACAGGCACCACAGCTCGTCGCCCTGGTAGAGGTCTGGGACCCCGGGCGCGGTGAGCTTCAGGAGCGTCGCCCCCAGGGCGGCGACTGCGCCGAGCGGCGCCACCTCGGCGACGAAGGCCTCGAGGTCGGCGACGAAGCCCTCGCTGCGGACGAGGGCGCCGATGAACCGCCGCACCGCCCGCTCGTGGTCCTCGTCCGGCTCGACCCAGTCGGTGGTCAGCTTGGCCTCCCGCATCGCCTTGACCATGTAGTCCACGAGGCGCTCGCGCTCGAGCGGCCAGGCGCCGACGAGAGTCTGGTAGATGAGGTACTCCTCGCCGGCGTCCGGGCCGCCGCCGGCGCGCAGCGGTTCGTTGAGGCGGCGCCAGCGCAGGACGCGCTCGCGCCAGGCGCCCGGGATCCAGGAGAGGGCGCCGATGCGGGCCCGGACGTCGCCCGAGCGCTTGGTGTCGTGGGTCTGGGTGGCGAGCAGGCCGCGCGGGAATCGCCGCAGGCGAGCGGCGTTGCGCGCGTGCACCTCGGCCGGCGAGGCCCCCCAGCGGCCCGGGTCGGAGCCGACCTCGTTGAGCGCGGTCAGGCGCAGGTAGCGGTAGAGGGCGGTGTCCTCGACGCCCTTTGCCATCACCGCTCCGGTCGTCTGCTGGAAGCGGATCGCGAAGGCCTCCTCGTCAGGATCGCTGGGCGCGACCAGCGCCTCGCGCACCCGCTCGGGCAGCTCGGCCTCCTCGACCGCCTCGACGTCGTGGGGCTCGACCTTCCCCGCGGCGGGCTCGACGTAGGTGCGGTAGACCGGCAGGCCCGCGACCGCGTCGGCCATGTCCGGCTCGTCGAGCAGGGTCCGGAGGCGCTCGACCTCGGGCGTGAAGGTCGTCCGCGCCTCGCGCAGCTTGGCCTCGGCCGCCACCTGGGCGAAGGGGCGCCGCTCGCCCGTGAGCTCGGTGTAGAGCGCGGTGAGCGGCTCCTCCCCGGCGGGGTCGATGAAGAGGCCGGTGGCGTCGGCCATGAACTCGTAGCCGGTCGTGCCCTCGACCGGCCAGTCGGGCAGCTCCTCGGCCGGCTCCAGGATCTTCTCCACCCAGACCCGCTGGGCCCCGTGGTCGGCGAGGCGGCGCAGGTACTCGGGCGGGTCGGCGAGGCCGTCGGGGTGGTCGATGCGCAGCCCGTCCACGACGCCCTCGGCGACCAGGCAGAGGACCAGGGCGTGGGTCGTCTCGAAGACCTCGGGGTCCTCCTGGCGCACGCCCGCGAGCTCGTCGATGGAGAAGAAGCGCCGGTGGCGGCCGGTCTCGGGGTCGATGTCGAAGAACCGCTCCCGCAGCCTCTCGTCGGCCCAGAAGGGGTTCTCGTCGGAGGCCGCCATGTGGTTGGGGACGATGTCCAGGAGCACGGCGAGGCCGGCGCCGGCGAGCTCGCGGAAGGCCGCCTCACCGCCCAGGTCCTCGGAGATGCGCCGCGGGTCGGTGACGTCGTAGCCGTGGGTCGAGCCGCGCCGCGCCTGCAGGGCGGGGGAGAGGTAGAGGTGGCTCACGCCCAGGTCGCGCAGGTAGGGGACGAGTTCGCGCGCGCGGGCGAAGCCCATGTCAGGGCCGAGCTGGAGCCGGTAGGTCGCCCTCACCAGGCCCGGCGCAGGAGCAGGATCGAGCGGGCCTCGAGCGGGACCTCGGCCCGCCCCGGCCAGGTGTTCGCCCCCTCGGGCGCCTCCGGGTCGGCGGTGGAGACCACCTGGCGCCAGCGGTTGCCGAAGCGCCGGGCGGGGAGGCGGAACCGGGAGGGCTCGTGCCCGCCGTTGACCAGCAGCACGAAGGAGTCGTCGATGACCGGCTCGCCGGTCGGCGACGGCGACGGGATCTCCTCGCCGTTGAGGAAGACGCCAAGCACCCGGCGCTCGCCGGCGCGCCAGTCGCGGCGGCTCATCTCGCGGCCGTCCTCGCGGAACCAGCGGATGTCCGGCAGCCCCGAGCCGTCGCCGTCGCGCCCGCCGAAGAAGTCGCGCCGGTGGAAGACCGGGTGGGCCTTGCGCAGGGCGATCAGCCGCCGCGTGAAGTCCAGCAGCGCCTGCTGCTCGCCGTCGAGCTCCCAGTCGAACCAGCTGACCTCGTTGTCCTGGCAGTAGGCGTTGTTGTTGCCGGCCTGGCTGCGGCCCATCTCGTCGCCGCCCAGCAGCATCGGCACGCCCTGCGACAGCAGCAGGGTGGTCAGGAAGTTGCGGTGCTGGCGGGCCCGCAGGGCGAGGACCTGGCGGTCGTCGGTCGGCCCCTCGACGCCGCAGTTCCAGCTCCGGTTGTCGTCGCTGCCGTCGCGGTTGTCCTCGAGGTTGGCCTCATTGTGCTTGTCGTTGTAGGAGACGAGATCGCGCATCGTGAACCCGTCGTGGGCCGTGATGAAGTTGATCGAGGCGAAGGGGCGGCGGCCGTCGGACTGGTAGAGGTCGCTCGACCCGGTCAGGCGCGAGGCGAGCCCGGCGACGCCGTTGCTCCGGCCCCGCCAGAAGTCGCGCATCTCGTCGCGATAGAGGCCGTTCCACTCGGTCCAGAGGACCGGGAAGTTGCCGACCTGGTAGCCGCCCGGGCCGACGTCCCAGGGCTCGGCGATCAGCTTCACCTGGGAGAGCACCGGATCCTGGTGGATGATGTCGAAGAAGGCCGAGAGGCGGTTGACCTCCCAGAACTCGCGCGCCAGGGCCGAGGCGAGGTCGAAGCGGAAGCCGTCGACGTGCATCTCGAGCACCCAGTAGCGCAGGCTGTCCATGATCAGCCGCAGGACGCTGGGGTGGAGCGGGTTGAGGCTGTTGCCGGTGCCCGTGAAGTCCACGTAGTGGCGCGGGTCCGCGGGCGAGCAGCGGTAGTAGCTCAGGTTGTCGATGCCCTTGAAGGACAGCATCGGGCCAAGGTGGTTCCCCTCGGCCGTGTGGTTGTAGACGACGTCGAGGATCACCTCGATGCCCGCGCGGTGGAGCGCCTTCACCATCCCCTTGAACTCGCGCACCTGCTCGCCGGCGATGCCGGTGGCCGCGTAGAGCGCGTGCGGGGCGAGGTAGCCGATCGAGCTGTAGCCCCAGTAGTTGGTGAGCCCCTTGGCCACCACGTCGGCCTCGTCCGCGATGTGGTGCACCGGCAGCAGCTCCACGGCGGTCACGCCGAGCGAGCGCAGGTGGTCGACTGCCGCGTCGGAGGCCAGCCCGGCGTACGTGCCGCGGAGGTCCTCGCGCACGTCCGGCTTGCGCCTGGTGAAGCCCTTCACGTGGACCTCGTAGATCAGCGTCTCGTGCCACGGGGTCGCCGGCGGGCGGTCGTCCTCCCAGTCGAACGCCGCGTCGACGACGATGGAGCGCGGGATCGCGTCGGCGTCGTCGGTGGGGTCGCGCACCAGGTCGGCGTCCTCGCCGTCGGGCTCGTACGGCAGCACGTTCGCCGCGTCGTAGGCGATGGGCCCCTCGATGGCCTTGGCGTAGGGATCGATCAGCAGCTTGCTGGGGTTGAAGCGGTGGCCCCTCGCCGGGTCCCACGAGCCGTAGACCCGATAGGCGTAGCGCTGCCCCGGGCGCACGTCGGGCAGGAAACCGTGCCAGTTGAGCGCGGTGCGCTCGCGCAGGTCGACGCGCGTCTCGCGGTCGGCCTCGTCGAACAGGCACAGCTCGACGCGCTCGGCGTTCTCGGAGAAGAGCGAGAAGTTGGTCCCGTTGCCGTCCCAGGTCGCCCCGAGCGGGAACGGCCGCCCCGGCCAGACCCGCTGGCTCATCGCAGGACCGCCCCCGACAGCGGCGGCAGGGCCAGGCGGCCGTCGTCGACGCGCGCCTCTGGCGAGGTCGCCAGCACCAGCTCGCGGCGCTCGCGCACCGGCACGTGCGAGGCCTCCCTGGCGAAGTTGCCCACCACCCGGAGAGGGCCCCTGTCCATCCAGATCCAGGCGCCCTCGGGGCGCCACATGACGCCCGGCGTCTCCTGCGGCAGGCCGGCCCGCAGCCGCAGGAGCCGCCCGTAGAGCTCGCGCAGCCCCTCGTCCGCGGTTGATTGATCAAGCAACGACCGGCGGTGGGTCGCGGGGTCCTGGGGGTCGGGCACCTCCTCGTCGTAGCCGACGAACTCGGCGAACTCCCGGCGCCGCCCCTCGCGGGTGGCCTCGGCGATGGACGGGTCGATGTGGTCCGTGAAGAACTGGAAGGGGTGCTCCTCGCCGTACTCCTCCCCCATGAAGAGCATGGGGACGAAGGGCGACATGATGGTCCACAGCGCGGCGAGGGGCTGGACCGCCGCCGGCAGCCGGTCGCCCAGTGCCCGGTTGCCGACCTGGTCGTGGTTCTGCGAGTAGACGACGAACCGGCGCGGCGGGCGGTCGTCGGCGGGCGCCCCGTGGCGCCGGCGCCGGAAGGCCGAGTGCTGGCCGCGGTAGACGAATGGCCTGCGGCTGGCGGCGGCCAGGTGGGCGAGGGTGCCGAAGTCCGCGTAGTAGCCGTCGCGCTCGCCCGTGAGGAGCGCGTGCAGGGCGTGGTGGAAGTCGTCGGCCCACTGGGCCTCGAAGCCCCAGCCGCCGAGCTCGCGCGGGCGGATCACCTTGGGGTCGTTGAGGTCGCTCTCGGCGATCAGCAGCGGCGGCCGGGGGGCCGCCTCGGTCGCGCGCTCGCAGAGCTCGGCCAGCACGTGACGGGCGCTCTCGTCGTGGATCGCGTGGACCGCGTCCACCCGCAGGCCGTCGATGCGGTACTCGGTCAGCCACATGCAGGCGTTCTGGATCGCCCACTCGCGCACGCCGCCCGAGTCGCGGTCGTCGAAGTTCATCGCCGCGCCCCAGGGCGTGCCGTAGCGGCCGGTGTGGTAGGGGCCGAAGGCCTCGAGCGCCTCCGCCCCGGGGCCGAGGTGGTTGTAGACGACGTCGAGGATCACGCCGACGCCCGCCCGGTGGGCGGCCGCCACCAGGGCCGCGAGGCCGTCCGGGCCGCCGTAGGCGCGGTGGGGCGCCCAGGCGTAGAGGCCGTCGTAGCCCCAGTTGCGCCGGCCCGGGAAGGTGGCCACGGGCATCAGCTCGATCGCCGTGACGCCGAGCTCGGCCAGCGCGGGGAGCCGCTCGGCGGCCGCGGCGAAGGTCCCCTCGGGCGTGAACGTGCCGACGTGCAGCTCGTAGAGGACGAGCCCGCGCCGGTCGAGGCCCGCCCAGCCGCCCTCGTCCCAGGCGAACGCCCCAGCGTCGACGACCCGCGAGGGGCCGCGCACGCCCTCGGGCTGGTCGCGCGAGCAGGGATCGGGCAGCCCCTCGCCGCCGTCGAGGCGGTAGCGGTAGTCGTCGCCGGGGCCCGCCTCGGCGAGGCTCTCGAAGACGCCCCCGTGCGGGGTCAACGGCACCGAGCGCCCGCCGACCTCCACGCTCACCTCGCGGGCGCGCGGCGCCCAGACCCGGAAGGTCGTCGGCCCGCCCTGCTCCGGGACCGCGCCCAGGGGGCGCTCCCAGGGCAGCCGGTC
>DATAGF010000104.1:0-6137 GCA_036257075.1 Miltoncostaeaceae bacterium | reverse complement strand
CCGTGGAGCCACAGGTAGCCGTGCTCGCGGAAGGCGAACTCCTCGGCGTGGCGCGCGAAGAAGTCGATCGTCGCGGCGCACAGCTCTACGTTGACCGGCCGCCACCAGGTGGCGCGCACCCCGCCGGCGTTCAGCTCGGAGGACGAGCGCGCGCCCGCCAGGTCGGGATCGACGACCACGACGCCGTCCTCGCCGAGCTCGGCGAGGTGCATCGCCGTCGCGCTGCCTGCAAGCCCCGCGCCGACGATCAGCGTCCCCGCGGCCTCCACGTGCCCTCCCGGTCGTGTTTCCCCATGAATACCCGGATCCCGGGGCGGGGGAGGGGGGCGGGGGAGGGGCGGGGCCGAAAAAGAGGGAGGCGGGGGAGGCCGGGGAGGGCTTTACAGGGCGATCTGCGCCCGGATACTGGCCCCCATGCCCGCCCGCCGAGCGACCCTGCCCGCGCTTCTGGCGCTCGCCGCGCTCGGCCTGGCCGCCCTGCTGCTCGCGGGGGCCGGCACGGCCGCCGCGGCCACGGTGACGGTCGCCCCCGGGGACACCCTCGGCGCGATCGCCGCGCGCAACGGCACCACGGTGGCGGCGATCGTGGCCGCGAACGGCATCGCCGACCCCGACCGGATCGTCGCGGGGCGGCGCCTCACCATCCCGGCCGCCGGGGCGGCGGCGGGCGGCTCCTACCGGGTGCGGTCCGGCGACACCCTCGGCTCCATCGCGGGCCGGTTCGGCACCAGCGTGGGCGCGCTGGCGGCCCTCAACGGCATCGCGGACCCCAACCGCATCGCGGCCGGGGCGGTGATCCGGGTCCCGGCGGCCGGCGCGGGGGGCCGCCCGGTTGGCATGGCGTCCATCCGGCCCGGCGGCCCCGAGGTGGGCGCCATGATCACCAGGGCCGCCTACCGCCACGGCGTCGATCCCACCCTCGCCCGCGCGCTGGCGTGGCAGGAGAGCCGCTGGTCGCAGAGCGCCCTCTCGCACGTCGGGGCGATCGGCGTGATGCAGCTCATGCCCGGGACGGCGCGCTGGTTCGGGCCGGCGGTCCTGGGGCGGCGGATCAACCCGCACCACATCGGCGACAACGTGGAGGCCGGGGTCGCCTACATCGGCTGGCTGCTGCGCCGGACGGGCAGCGAGCGCCTCGCGGTCGGCTCCTACTATCAGGGCCTCGGGGCGACCCGGACGCGCGGCTTCTACGACGACACCAAGGACTACGTCGCCAACGTGATGTCCTTCCGCGGCCGCGTGTAGAGCGGCCGGCGGCCGCTCGAGAACGGGGACGGCCCCAGCTCGCGGTAGAGCGCCAGGCCGGTGCGGCGCTCGCGGGCGCGCACCCAGGCGCGGTTGCCGAGGTCGACCGCGCCCACGCCGGCGACCACCCCGCCGAGGACGGCGGCCAGGCCGCCCCCGATCACGGCGGCGACCGCGACCGCGACGGCGGCGAGGGCCAGGGCCACGCAGGTGCGGCGCACGGTCTGGGCGGTCGGCTCCACCCGCGCGCCGGGATCGGCCTGAGCCGGCTCGGCGGCGCGCAGCCAGCGCGAGGTCAGGGCGCTGACGGCCGCGAGCGCCACGACCGCGACCGCGAACGGGACGATCGCCCGCGCGGCCGAGTCGGCCAGCAGGATGCCCGCGACAAGGCCGGCGAGCCCGATCACGACCTGGCCCGCCCCCGCGACCAGGAGCTCCGTGCCGAGTCGCGCGATCGGCCTCACCGGCTGGGATACTCGCACACGTGCCGCCCGCGCTCGCGATCCCGGTCGACGGCCAGCTGCTCGGCCGCGACCCGGACGAGGTCGGCTCGCTCGCGGCCGAGGCCGAGCGCGCCGGGCTGGCCCGGCTCTGGGCGGCCGAGCTCCACCGCTCGGCCACCGTGCCGCTCGCCGTGGCCGCCGCCGCGACCGGCCGCATCGAGCTCGCCACGGGCGTCGCGCTGGCCTTCACGCGTAGCCCCATGGTCCTGGCGCTGGAGGCGCTCGACCTGGACGAGCTGTCGGGCGGGCGCTTCGTCCTCGGGCTCGGCGCCGGGGTCCGCCGCCTCAACGCGAGCTGGCACGCGGCGCCCTACGACCCGCCGGTGCGGCGGATGCGTGAGCTGGTGGCGGCCGTCCGCGAGCTCATGGCAGCCCTGACGCAGGGCCGCGACGCGCGGGCGCCCGGCGAGCTGTACGACGTCGAGGTGCGCGGGCTGCGCCGGCCCCACGCCGCCCCCCGCCCGGCGCCGCCGGTCTGGCTCGCGGCCGTGCTGCCGGGCATGACCGCGCTCGCGGGCGAGGTGGCCGACGGCTTCCTCGACCACCCGGTGACGACGCCGGCCTGGCTGGCCGAGCGGCTCCTCCCGGCGCTTGAGGCAGGCGCCGCGAACGCCGGGCGGCCGCGCCCGGAGGTGGCAGGGGCGCTGATCTGCGCCCCCTCCGACGACGACCCCGCCGCGGCGCGCCGCGCGGCCGCCGGCACCGTCGGCTTCTACGCGACGGTCAAGACCTACGAGGAGCTCTTCGCCGGGCACGGCTTCGGCGGACGGCTCGGGGCGATCCGGCGCGCCTTCCTGGGCGGCGACGGCGACCGGCTCGCGGACGCGGTCGGCGAGGACATGACCGACGCCTTCGCGGCGGCCGGGACGGTCGCGCAGGTCCGCGAGCGGGCGCGGGCCTACGAGGGGCTCGCCGACCGCCTCTGGGCGACGCCGCCGCACCACATGCAGGGCCCGGAGGACACCGCCCGATGGCAGAGGGGGATACTGGAGGCGCTTGGCACGCGCCCCTGACCTCTCCGAGTACCGCGGCAAGCGCGACTTCGGCGCCACGCCCGAGCCGGCGCCCGACGCGGTGCGGCCCGAGGGTGAGGACGCGCCCCGCTTCGTGGTGCAGCGCCACGACGCCCGCGCCCTCCACTTCGACCTGCGCCTCGAGGTCGACGGCACGCTCGCCTCGTGGGCGGTGCCGAAGGGCCCGCCCCTGCGCGAGGGCGTCAAGCGGCTGGCGGTGCGCACGGAGGACCACCCGCTCGAGTACCTGACCTTCGCGGCCGTCATCCCCGAGGGGCAGTACGGCGCCGGGCGCATGACGGTCTGGGACTCGGGGACCTACGAGGCCGAGCTGCGGGCCGAGGACGAGTGGAAGCTCGCGCTCCAGGGCGGGGTTCTGCGCGGCAACTACCACCTCGTGCGCACGGGCGGGCGCTCCGGCAAGGAGGAGTGGCTCATCTTCCGCTCGTCCTCGGGGCCCCCCGGGCCCCCGGACCCCGCGCCGCGCTACCGGCAGATGCGTCCCATGCTGGCCTCCTCGGGCCAGGAGCCATTCGACGGCCCCGACTGGGCCTTCGAGCTCAAGTGGGACGGCTACCGGGCCCTCGCCCTCGTGACGCCGGACGAGACCGAGCTGCGCAGCCGCAGCGGGCGCGACCTCACCGGGGCCTACCCCGAGCTGGCCGACCTGCGGCGGGCGGTCATGCTCCAGGAGGTCGTGCTCGACGGCGAGGTGGTGGTGATCGGCGAGGGGGGCAAGCCCGACTTCAACGCGCTCCAGAACGGCCGGGGGCCCTTCACCTACGTGGCCTTCGACCTGCTCTACGCCGACGGGGAGTGGCTGCTGGAGCGCCCCTGGCGGGAGCGGCGCGCCCGCCTGGCCGAGGCCGTGGCGCCTGAGGCCTCCCCGCGCATGATCCTCAGCGACCACGTCGAGGAGCGCGGGACCGCCCTGTTCGACGCGGCCGCCGAACGGGGGCTGGAAGGCATCGTCGCCAAGCGGACCGACAGCCCCTACCGCCCGGGCCAGCGCGTCAGGGAGTGGCTCAAGATCAAGAGCCGGCCCGAGATGGTCGCCACGATCGGCGGCTTCACCGAGGGCACCGGGTCGCACCGCGGCACGCTGGGCGCGCTGCTCGTGGGCGAGCCGGACGGGGAGGGCGGCCTGACGTACCTGTCCCACGTGGGCAGCGGCTTCTCCCACGACCTGGCGCGCCGCCTCTGGGACCGCCTGCGCGGGATGGAGGTGCAGGAGTCGCCCTTCTCCAACGAGGTGCCCTCCCGCGGCGCGCGGCCGCGGTGGGTCCGCCCCGGCCTGCGCGCCGAGGTCAGCTACTCGGAGCGCACCCCCGACAACCGCCTGCGGGCGCCGGTCTTCGGCGGGCTGGTGGACGACCCGGGCGAGGGGCCTGACGTGCCGCCCGGCCCCTTCGGCGGCCAGTCCGGTGACCGGACGATCGAGGACGGCGGCCGCCGCATCACGCTCACCAACCTGGACAAGGTGTACTGGCCGCGCGAGGGCATCACGAAGGGCCACCTGCTCGACCACTACCTCCGTATGGCGCCGGTGCTGGTGCCGCACATCGCCGGCCGGCCGCAGATCCTCAAGCGCTACCCCGACGGCATCGAGGGCGAGTTCTTCTTCCAGCACAACGTCGGCGACCAGGCGCCGCCCTGGATGCGCACGGTCGAGCTCTCGCGCAGCGGGCGCTCGGACGAAAAGACCAGCCGCTACGTCGTCGTCGACGACGCCCTGGCGCTGCTGTGGCTGGTCAACCTGGGCTGCATCGACCTCAACCCGTGGCAGAGCCTGGCCGACGCGCCCGACCAGCCGACCCACGTCCTCTTCGACCTCGACCCGGCCGAGGGGCTGCCCTTCGCCCGCGTGGTCGAGACGGCCCTGCTCGTGCGAGAGGCCCTCGAGGGGCTCGGGCTGCGCGGCTACCCGCGGACCTCGGGCGCGAGCGGGATGCACGTCCTGCTACCCGTCGAGCGGGGCCCAGACTGGGAGGCGGTGCGCCTCTTCGCCCAGGTGGTCTCGGAGGCGCTCGTGCGGGCGCATCCCGACCTGGTGACGACCGAGCGGGTCGTGGCCAAGCGCGGCCCGCGCGTCTACCTCGACGCCCACCAGAACGGGCGCGGGCGCAGCATCGCCAGCGTGTACTCGGTGCGGCCGCGCCCGGGCGCCCCGGTGGCGACGCCGCTGCGCTGGGACGAGGTCGCGCCCGGGCTCGACCCGCGCGAGATGACGATGGGGGCGGTCGCGCGGCGGGTCGAGCGCGAGGGCGACCTGGCCGAGGGCCTGCTCACCGACCTCCAGCCGCTCGAGGAGGCCGTGGCCCGGCTCGGCGCCGGGTGAGGCGCCCGCCCGCCGCGCTCGCCGCCGCCGCCGCGGTCGCGGCCCTCGCGGCGGGGTGCGGGGGCGGGGGCGGGCGCTCGACCGAGGGGGGGCCCCCGCCGCCGCCCGAGGCGATGGGCTCGGGCTACTTCGTGGGGACGGCCCCCAACGGGGTGGGGGCGACGGTGGACCTGCTGGCCGCCGACCCGGTCGTGGCGGCCCTCGACCGGGCGCTCGTGCCGACCACCTCCCCGGGCCGGCCGGCCCCGGCGGTGGGGATCGCATCGGTCGTCAACGACTCGCCCCGGGCCGCGCTGGCGCCGACGTTCAGAGCGGTGCTGGACACCGGCGCCGTCGTCCCGCTCGTCCCCGCCGCAGAGGCGCTGGGCGCCCGCCAGGACGCGGCCGCCCGGCGGGCGGCCCGCCAGCTGCCCCCGGACCGGCCGCTCCTGGACGGCGGGGCGAGCACCGTGCAGTACGTGGTGCTGCGCGGGGCGGTGCCCGGACGGGTCACGGAGGTCCGCATGACGACCGGCCGGGTGGGGCCGACGAGGCTCGCTCCACGTCCTCGGTAGGGGTCCGCGACCCGACGGCGAACTCACGCTCCGCATGCCCCCCGACGTCCACGCCCTCGCCGAGCGACTGAAGCGCGACTACGAGCGCTTCAGCCCCGCCCAGCAGTCGCTCGCCCGCTACCTCGCCGACCACCTCGCGGACGTCCCGCTGCTGTCGGCGCACGAGGTGGCGCGCGCCTCGCACTGCAGCCCGGCCACGGTCGTGCGATTCGCCCAGGCCCTCGGCTACTCCGGCTACCCCGAGATGCAGCGGACCGTCCGCCGCGCCCAGCGGCCGGGGCTGCCGCCGCGCCCGGGCGACCGCCAGCTCGGGCTGCCGCTCTCGGCCGACGGCATCGAGTCGGCGCTCGCCGCCGAGCGGCTCGCGCTCGACGACCTCGCGGAGCGGCTCGGCACCACGGGGCTCGGCTCGATGGCGGCGGCCATCGGCGCGCGGGCGCCGCTGGTGATCGCGGGCGAGGGGCACGCGCGCAGCGTCGTCACG
>DATAGF010000082.1:0-6065 GCA_036257075.1 Miltoncostaeaceae bacterium | reverse complement strand
CTTCCAGATCTTCGCGGACCGGCCCGAGGAGCTGAGCTCCTTCTACGACCAGACCATCGCCCCGCTCGTGCGCTACGACGAGCAGTACCAGACCGAGCTCGTCGGGACGCTGTCGACCTACCTCGGCAACGACTGCAACCTCGCCGCGACGGCGGGCACCCTCTACACGCACCGCCACACGGTGCGCTACCGGCTCGACCGGATCGCCGAGCTGTCGGGCCTCGACATCGCCAAGACCGACGACCGCGAGAAGCTGTCGCTCGGCCTCAAGGCGATGCGCCTGCTCGGCCGCCGCGTCTCGACGGTGGCCGAGAAGCGCCCGCGGCGAGACTCCTAGGCGCACCGGCTTGCGCCGGGGCGGGCGCCGGAAAGGTCAACACCACCGCGGCGCTGGGTCTTGGAGGCGCGTCCCGCCGGGCCCGCAAGAGGCCCGGCGTACGCATTTAGGCCGGTCTCACCTCGAAGCCGTAGTCGGGGTCCGGCTCGGGCTCCTCGGCGAGCGCCCTGACGATCGTCTGCATGTCGCACAGGGGCGGCAGGTCGCGGCCGGCGCCGGCCACCAGCCGGAGCGTGGAGAGCTCGGGGTCATCCGTGTACGGCGGGTGGACCGCCCGCGGGGCGACGGCCGGCAGCTCGCGGGCGAGGTCCGCCACCGAGATCGGGCCGCGCTCCTGGACCACGCGGTAGACGATCTCGCGGGCCGGCAGGAGCTCCGGGGCCCCCTCCACGTGCTCCTGGAAGCGCGGGCGGGAGGTGCTCACCATCAGGTCCGCGGGGCCGTAGTGGCCCTCGGGATCAAGCGACTTCTGCGCCTTGCGCGCCATCGCGCCCCCTTTCGGCGGCCGGGACACTACTCCAGGCGGCGCGCAGGGCGGTGGCGATCGCGCGCGCGAGCGCACCCGGACGGCCGTCGCCGACCGGCTCGCCGTCCACGGCGACGACCGCCAGCGCGCCGGCCACGGCGTTGGTGAGGACGATCTCCGGGGCGGCGCGCCAGACGGGCTCGGGGAGGGCCTCCTCGCGGGCTCCCACGGCGGGCGCGGCGATCGCCCTGGCGACGCCGGGGAGCAGCCCACGCGCCGGGGCGGTCGCGGGGCCCGCCTCGGTGGCGACGAAGACGTTCGCCAGGGCGGCCTCGCCCAGCCGGCCGTCGGCGTCGAGCAGCAGGGCGTGGCCGGCGCCCGCCCGCTCGGCCCGGCGCTGGGCCACCCGGTGGCCGAGGAAGGAGAGCGTCTTGTGCTCGGCGATCGCGTTCCCCGGCCACCACGCGCCCCGGAGGGCGAGGGCGGTCACCGCGGCCGGCTCGTCCGGCAGCGGCGGCTCTGGGCCGGCTTCGACGAGAAGCGTCGGGCGGGGGGTCGCGGTGAGGCGCACCCGCGCCGGCTCGGCGCCCGAGGCGGCGAGGGCCTCGGCCACGGCGGCCCGCATCGCCGCCCGCGGCGGCATCGGCGCGAGCCCGAGCGCGGCCGCCGACGCCTCCAGGCGGTCGAGGTGGCGCTCGAGCAGGGCGACCCGGCCGCCCTCGGCGCGCATGGTCTCGAACAGGCCCTCGCCCCAGCGCGTCCCCGGATCGTCGATGGAGAGCGCGGCGCGCCCGGCGGGGATCAGGGCGCCGTCGAGCCAGACGGCGCGCCCCACGGCGGTCACGCCCCGATCGCCGCCAGGAAGGGCGCGGCCTTGGCCCACGCCTCGGCCCGCTCGGCCTCGGGGTTCGAGTCCCAGACCACGGCCCCGCCGCACCAGTAGCGGGCCTCTCCACCCGTCGCCCACGCGGTGCGGATGGCGACGCTGGCCTCGAGCGACCCGTCCGCGCCGAGGGCGACCACGCTCCCGTAGGCGGGCCCCCGGCCCACCGGCTCGAGGTCGCGGATGACCTCCATCGCCCGCACCTTCGGGCAGCCGGTCACCGAGCCGCCGGGGAAGACCGCCCGCAGCAGGTCGGCCGGGCTCGCGTCGTCGCGCAGGTCCGCGACCACCTCGCTCACCAGGTGCTCCACGTAGGGCGTCGGCAGGGCGTCGAGGAGCCGGGCCACCCGGACCCCGCCGGGCCGCGCGACCCGGCCGAGGTCGTTGCGGACCAGGTCGACGATCATCACGTGCTCGGCCCGGTCCTTCGCGCTGGCCGCCAGCTCGGCGGTCATGCCGAGCGGCGCGGTGCCCTTGATCGGCGCGCTCCGCGCCACGCCGTTGCGCAGGCTCACCAGCAGCTCGGGCGACGCCGAGGCGACGGCGCCCTCGGGCAGGGCGAGGAAGGCGCGGCGGGCCGCCGGGCCGGACGCGCTCCAGAGGCGCCGCGCCAGCGCGATCGCGGGCTCGTCCCAGGGCGCCGTGAGGCGCTGGGCGAGGTTGACCTGGTAGCAGTCGCCCGCCCGGATGAGCTCGCGCGCCGCCTCGACGGCCTCCCTGTAGGCCTCGCCGGGGAGCGACGTCGCCACCGGCCGTGGCGCGGGCGGCGGCAGCGGGGCGAGCGGCGGCGCCGCCGCGATCGCGGCGGCGAGGTCGTCGGCCTCGGCGTCGCCGGCCAGCGACGCCACCAGGCCGCGGCCGTCGTCGTCGATCAGGGCAACGGTCTCGTAGCGGGCCAGCGAGGCCCGCGGCGGGCCGCCGGGGTCGGGCAGCGGCTCCGGCAGCCGCTCGACGGTGCCGGCGAGGTCGTAGGACAAGAGGCCGATCCAGCCGCCGGCCATCGGCACGGCTGAGGCGGCCGGCGCGAGCCCCCCCAGAGCGTCCCAGACGCCGGGCCCGCTCACGGTCTCGGCCGGATCGGCCGCGACCACCGTCACGCCGTTGTGGCGGACCAGCGCGGGGCGGTCCCGGCCCGCGAGCGCGGCGAGCGCGGCGACGGGGTCGACCGGCCCGGCCAGGCCCCGGAGGGCCACCCGGTCGGCGTGTGTGAGAATGCCCGCCGAGACGTCCCAGGTCGAAGGAGTCGCTCCGTGCCCCACGCGGCCCAAGCTAGCAAGGCGCCATGAGGCAGACGATCGCGTTCCAGGCGACCGGCTTCGACTGCTCGCCGGTCCAGGTGGAGGTGGAGGACGGGGCAGAGCCGCCCGAGGAGGCGGTGCTCCCCGTGGCGCTGCTCGCGTTCGAGAGCGGGCCCAACGTCGTGCTCACGCTGCCCCTCGCCGCCAGCGACGCCGAGAACATGATGAACGCCTTCACCCAGGCCGAGCCGCACCGCCAGGACGTCCCCGACGCGGGCAACTGGGAGCCCCAGCCCGCCGGGTTGCCGGAGGGCCTCTTCTGGGCGCTCCAGCCGAGCGTCGTCGGGGTCTCGGTGACGCCGCCCCAGCAGACCCAGGACGGCCTCGTCCCCCACTGGACGCTGGCCTTCGACGACGAGGACGGCAGCCAGGTCCAGATCGCCGTCAGCGACCCGATGTGCGTCCAGATCGTGCGCTCCCTGGCCGACGTCGCGCACGGCGAGCTCGGGGCCGGCGAGGCAAACGAGGAATAGCCCAGGGTTTTCTGTTATTTTACCGCCCTCGCGGACCTCGACGCGGGTGGGGGACATGAGCGCGACCGAGTGGAGAGAGCGGCTCCTCGACGGGATGCCGCCGGACCTGGCCGAGGAGATCGACATCTTCGAGGGCCAGATGGAGCTGCGCCGCCGGGGCGCCGTGGAGGACCGGGTCTTCGCCGAGACGCGCCTGCGGCGCGGCGTCTACGGCCAGCGCTACGACAACGGGCAGCGTCACGACGGCGTGGCCTCGCAGCGGCTCGAGTTCCCGTCGGGCGAGCTCACGAAGGGCCCGGAGACGCTCTGGGACGCGCCTGGGATGATGCGCATCAAGGTCCCCTGGGGCGGCATCACCCCCGACCAGCTCGACGTCGTCGCGGCGCTGGCCGAGGAGTACTCGGACGGGATCCTGCACATCACCACCCGCCAGGACGTCCAGCTCCACTACGTCCACATCGACGACACGCCCACCCTCATGCGCCGCCTGGCGGCGGTGGGCATCACCACCCGCGAGGCCTGCGGCAACGGCGTGCGCAACCTGACGGCCTGCCCCCTGGCCGGCGTCTGCCACACCGAGGCCTTCGACACGACGCCCTACGCGGACGCGCTCTTCCGCTTCCTCCTCGGGCACCCCGACTGCCAGGACTTCGGGCGCAAGTTCAAGCCCGCCTTCTCCGGGTGCGCCGGCGAGGCGTGCGGCCTGGTGATGATGCACGACTTCGGCGCGATCGCCCGCTCGGCGATCGTCGACGGCGTCGAGCGGCGCTCGTTCGACCTCTACGTGGGCGGCGGCCTCGGCACCACGCCCCACCAGGCGAAGCTGCTCTACGAGGACCACCCCGTCGAGGAGCTCCTGCCGGCGGTCCAGTCGATCGCCCGAGTCTTCGGCCGCCTGGGCGAGAAGCAGAACCGGAACCGCGCCCGCATCAAGTTCCTGGTCGCCAAGCTCGGCATCGAGGAGTTCCGGCGCCTGGTCGACGAGGAGCGGGAGACGCTGCCCCACGACGACCGCTGGACCGCCTACCTGCCTCACGTCGACGACTTCACCGAGTCGCCCGCCCGCGAGTCCGTCCCGCTCTCGAGCAACGGCGCCGGCCACCCCGAGGGCTACGCCGAGTGGGTCCGCACCAACGTCTACCGGCAGCGCCAGCCGGGCTACGCCGTCGTCACGATCGCGCTGCCCCTCGGCGACATCAGCTCCGTGCAGACGCGCAAGCTCGCCGACGTCGCCCGCCGCTACGTGGGGGACACGGTGCGCACGACGGTCGAGCAGAACATCGTGCTGCGCTGGGTCGCCGAGGGCGACCTCCCGGCGCTCCACGCCGACCTCCTCGCCATCGACCTGGCCGCCCCCGGCGCGGGGACCATCGTGGACGTCACGGCCTGCCCCGGGACGGACACCTGCAAGCTCGGCATCGCGTCGTCGCGCGGGCTCGCCGGCGAGCTGCGGACGCGCCTCGGCGCGCGCCAGTTCGAGCTGGACGAGGCCGTCCGCGGTCTGCGCATCAAGGTGAGCGGCTGCTTCAACTCCTGTGGCCAGCACCACGTCGCCGACATCGGCTTCTTCGGCAACAGCCGCAAGATCGACGGCGTCACCGTGCCCCACTTCCAGGTCGTGCTGGGCGGCCGCTGGCGCGAGAACGCCGGCTCGTACGGCCTGGCGATCGGCGCGGTGCCGTCCAAGCGGATCCCCGAGGTCGTCGACGTCATCACGACGCGCTTCGTCGCCGAGCGGCACGCGGACGAGACCTTCCAGGACTTCATCGCCCGCCTCGGCAAGAAGGAGCTGGGTGCGCTGGTGGCCGAGCTCAAGACGGTGCCGCCGCGCGAGCAGGATCCCGGCTACTACACCGACTGGGGCGACGCGCGCGTCTTCACGATGGGCGACATGGGCATCGGCGAGTGCGCCGGCGAGGTCATCTCCAAGACCGAGCTCGAGCTCACCCAGGCCGAGAGCATCGCCTTCGACGCCCAGGTGGCGCTCGAGGAGGGCGACCTCGCCCGCGCCGACGAGCGCGCCTACGCCGCGATGCTGGCGGGCGCCCGCGCGCTGGTGCGGACCGAGAACCCGAACGTCCCGGACGACGCGGACGCGATCGTCGGCGAGTTCCGGGAGCGCTTCTACGACACGGAGCGCTTCTTCGACCGCTTCGCGAAGGGCCGCTTCGCGCGCCCCCTCTTCGACCGCCACATCTCCGCCCCCGACGCCCACGAGGAGGAGGCGACGCGCGTCCTGGTCGAGGAGGCCCAGCTCTTCATCGACGCGGTCCACGCCTTCGAGATCCGCGAGGCCGGCGCGCAGTCGGCCCTCGTCTGACGGCGACGCGATGACCGCCGCGACTCAGACCGAGATCGTCCGCATCGGCGCCAAGCTCTACGCCGAGGACCCGCGGGCCATCGACCCCGAGGCCTTCATCCCCCTCTTCCACGGCTGGATCCAGGAGCGCTCCCTGGACGGCCTCCCGATCGACGTCGCCGACTACGGCCACGTGCCCGAGGGCCCCGGCGTCATGCTGATCGGCGACGAGGCCGACCGCGCCCTCGACCTCGGCGAGGGCCGTCCCGGCGCGCTCTACCAGCGCAAGCGGCAGGACGAGGGCGCGCT
>DATAGF010000074.1:0-1823 GCA_036257075.1 Miltoncostaeaceae bacterium | reverse complement strand
GGCTTTCGATCAGCTCGAGGTCGGAGTCGGCCGCACCCATGAAGATCGTTGATCCTGTCGGGGAGTATCTCCGGACCGAGCCGAAGGCGCTGCAGAGGTAGCGCCGAGGTCAGCTGGCCAAGGTAGGCAGATCGAAGGCGCTCGATAGCCGCCTCATCGGGGTGAGGCGCTGATGCCCGCAGGGTCTGCTCGGTGAGCGGCTCGGGCGAGCCAGGTCCGTTCGCTCCGGATCTCGGCGGCGATGGCGGCCAGCGTCGGCTCCTCGCCGCGGGCCGCCAGGGCGGTAAGGGCGCTCATGGTCGCCAGCGTCCGGTCGTCCGGGATCAGGGTCGCCATGTCCACCCGCTCGGGGTCGAGGCGGATGCGGCGAGGGCGGGGCGGCGGGGAGGCGCGGCTCACGGGGCGTCGTCGTCCTCGGCGCCGACGAAGGCGCCCCGGGCGTCGAGCTCGGCGACCAGCGGCCCCCACCACTCGGCATCCGAGAGGGGCGAGCGGCGCGCCGGCCGGGCTCTCTGCAGGTCGCCGAAGCGCCCTTCCAGCCGCGCCCGGACCTCGGCCACCCGGGCAGCGGCGGAGACGTCACGGGCGCCGACGCGGCGGGCGCGGAGGAGCTTCAGGGCGGCGTCGACCATGGCGTCGCTCAGTTCGGCCAGCCGGTCGACCTCCGGGGCGCGCAGGCGTTCGGCAAGCTCGGCCGGGACGTGGGCGGCGCGGTGGCGCTTGACGGCGTCGGCGCTCAACCCGAACCGGGAGGCGACGGCGGGCGTCGTCTGCCCCGCGACGACGGCGGCGTCGACCTCGGCGCGGTCCGGGTGGGCGCAGGCAGTGCACCGTCTCGGCACCCGCCCATCCTCGCACGCCAGTAAGGAGCGGTGAAGGAGCGGCGGGCGTCGCACCAGTCTCCCGCGGGAGAGGGGGGACCCACACGGCTATGGGGCCGGGAAGGTGACGGCGGGATTCGAACCCGCGAATACCGGTTTTGCAGACCGGCGCGTTAGACCAGCTTCGCCACGTCACCGGGGCCGGCGACAGCGTAGCAACGGGCAGGGGCGCGGCCCCGATCGGCGAATACCACGCCTCGTGGAGAACCCCGCACCCTTCGCTAGTGTCGCGCCGGTGAGGAGGTGGACCGCCATCGGGATCCTGTCCGCCGCCATCGCCGCCGTGCTGCTCGCCGGGAGCCCCGCCACGGCCGCCGGCAAGCCCCGGGTCACCGTCATCGGCGACTCGGTCCAGGCCTCCTTCTCCTTCGTGCCGAAGGCGGTCAGCCGGCTCGGCAAGGGCTTCGACCTCAGGCTCGACGCGGTGGTCTGCCGGCGCCTGGTCACGTCGAGCTGCACCTACAACGGCGTGACGCCGAAGACCGCCCTGCAGGTGATCCAGAGCAAGGGCTCGGCGCTCGGCTCGGTGGTCGTGATGAACGTCGGCTACAACGAGGGCTCGGGTACCTACGACATCAACGCGGTCATGCGCGCGCTGCGGAAGGCCAGGGTGAAGAACGTGGTCTGGGTGACGCTCCGCGCGCGGCGCAGCGTCTACACCGCCATCAACGCCCGCATCAGGCAGGCCGCCGGCCGCTGGAAGGGCTTCGCCGTCGCCGACTGGAACGCGACGAGCGCGGGCAAGCCGTGGTTCGGCTCGGACGGCCTCCACCTCAACTCGGCCGGCGCCTTCGCCCTCTCGGGCCTCCTCCGCCAGAAGGTGCTCGCCGCCACCTGAGGCCGCGGCCTTCGGCGGTTCCCTGTGGACTGCCGGACGGGCCCTGTACGAAGATCGCGGCGATGATCGGCGTCGGCGGAGCGGGCATGCCGGGCCCCGGTGAC
>DATAGF010000072.1:0-1806 GCA_036257075.1 Miltoncostaeaceae bacterium | reverse complement strand
GGTGTCGAGGACGGCGGGCACGAAGCCGGCGCCGATGCCCTGGATCTTGTGCGGGCCCGGCGCCCCGCCTGACAGCACCGGCGAGTCCACCGGCTCCACCGCGATCGCGCGGAAGCCCGGGCGGCGCTCGGCGAGCACCTGGGCGACCCCGGTGATTGAGCCCCCGGTGCCGACGCCGGCGACCAGGACGTCGACCTCGCCCTCGGTGTCGCTCCAGATCTCCTCGGCCGTCGTCAGCCGGTGCGCCTCCGGGTTGGCCGGGTTCTGGAACTGCTGGGGGATGAAGGCCCCCTCGATCTGGGAGGCGATCTCCTCGGCCTGGGCGATGGCGCCCCGCATGCCGTCCGCGCCGGGCGTCAGCACCAGCTCGGCGCCGTAGGCCCGCAGGAGCGTCCGCCGCTCCACGCTCATGGTCTCCGGCATCGTGAGGATGCAGCGGTAGCCCTTGGCGGCGCAGACGAAGGCCAGGGCGATGCCCGTGTTGCCCGAGGTGGGCTCCACCACCACGGACTCGCCCGGGATGAGGTCGCCCGACGCCTCGGCGGCCTCGACCATCGAGAGCCCGATGCGGTCCTTGACCGAGCCCGCCGGGTTGAACGACTCGAGCTTGCCCAGGATCTGCGCCCCGGAGCCGTCTGAGATCCGGCTCAGCCGGATCAGTGGCGTGCGGCCGACGAGATCGGTGATGGAGTCGGCGATCGGCATCCGCGGGACCCTACCACCGCTCCCGCGCGTCAGACCGCGGCCGCCGCCAGGGCCGCGAGGTCGGTCTGGGGGCGCGCGCCCAGGTGCGAGATGACCTCGGCGGCGGCGAGCGATCCGAGCGCGGCGCACTCGGCCAGGGGGCGGGCCGTGGTGAAGCCGTGGAGGAACCCCGCGGCGTAGAGGTCGCCCGCGCCCGTGGTGTCGACGAGCCGCTCGACGGGCGCCGCCGGCACCTCCACGGTGTCCTCGGCCGTGACGACCATGGAGCCGCGCTCGGAGAGCGTGACGACGACGAGCTCCGACCTCCCGCGCACGGCGGCCACGGCCTCCCGGAGGTCGCGGGTCTGCGTGAGCGACAGGATCTCCTCCCGGTTGGCGAAGAGGATGTCCACCTGGTCGTCGACGAGCGCGTTGAACTCGTCCCGGTGGCGCTCCACGCAGAACGAGTCGGAGAGCGTCAGCGACACGCGCCGGCCGGCGGCGCGCGCGGCGGCCATCGCGACGCGGAAGGCGTCCTTCGCGCGCGGCTTGTCCCAGAGGTAGCCCTCGAGGTACGTCACCGAGCAGCGGGCGACGAGGTCGGTGTCCACGTCCTCCGGCCCCAGCTCGACGGCCGCCCCCAGGTACGTGGACATGGTGCGGTGGGCGTCGGGGGTCACCAGGATCAGGCTGCGCGCCGTCGGCGGGCCGTCCGGGGCGACCGGCGTGTCGAAGTGGACCCCGGCGGCGCGGATGTCGTGGGCGAACACCCCGCCGAGCTGGTCGTCGCGGATCTTCCCGATGTAGGCCGCCCGGCCGCCGAACGAGGCGATCCCGGCCATGCTGTTCGCCGCGGCGCCGCCGGAGACCTCGACGCCGGGCCCCATGCGCTCGTAGAGGCCGTCCGACTGGGCGACCTCGATGAGGTTCATCGAGCCCTTCACGAGGCCCTCCGACTCGAGGAAGGCGTCCTCGCAGTGGGCCAGCACGTCGACGATCGCGTTGCCGATGCCCAGCACGTCGAGATCCGCCTGCGTCATCCCCGCTCCTCGTTGGTCTCGTCGGTGGCGCGCCATGTCACGCCCGTTATCGCGCCGTGAAGTTCCCACGAAGCTGTCCACA
>DATAGF010000065.1:0-2321 GCA_036257075.1 Miltoncostaeaceae bacterium | reverse complement strand
CGAGCTGACGGCGGAGGACTGGCGCGACGGCGCGCGCGCCGGGCTGGACGTCGTGCGCCGCGCCGGGCGGCGCCCCGCGGCGCTGGCGCCCGACGCCCTCGACGAGGTGACCATCGTCGAGGGGCGCGTGCTGGACGGCGCCGCCACCGGCTTCGCGCTCCCCCTGCAGGAGGGCTGGCGCACCGCCGAGGCGCTGTCCTGGGTCGAGGGCGCCGTCGCCCTGGCCTGCGCGAGCCGGGCCAGCTCAGGCTCCACCTGATCGTGAGGGCCTGCGCGGCCCTGGCGCTCAGCGGGGGCTACTCGACCATGGGCCGCCAGGCGGCCGCCGGGCTGCGGGCCTGGGCGGACGCCCGCGAGGTGGCTCTGCGGATCGAGGACGACCGCTCCGAGCCGGAGCGGTCGGCCCGCCTGCTCGGCGCGCTCGCCGGGGCGGCCGACCTCGTCTTCGGCCCCTACGGCAGCGGGCCGGCGCGGGCGGTCGCCGGCGAGATGGCCGGGAGGCCCGAGGTGGTCTGGAACCACGGCGGGGCCGCCGTGCCGCGCACCGGCGCGCGCCTCGTCGACGTGCTCGGGCCCGCGGACCGCTACTGGCAGGGCCTGCCGCCCGCCCTCGAGGCCCTCGGCGAGGGCGGTTCCCCCGTCGCGGTCGCACGCTGCCCCGGCGTCTTCGGGGCCGATGTCGCCGCGGGGGCGCAGCGCGCGCTCGCCGCGGCCGGCCGCGGCGGGGCGCCGGTCCTCGACCTCGATCCCGCCGAGCCGGGCGCCTGCGCGCGGGCGGCGCTGGAGGCGGGCGCGCGCTGGCTCGTGGGCGGCGGGCGGGCAGAGGACGACCTCGCCCTGGCCCGGGCCCTCGGCGGGACCGGCCTGCGGGCCGGGCTCGTCGTCTGCGGCGTCGCCCTCGCCGCCGAGGAGCTCGGCGACGCCGTCGCGGGGTGGATCGGCCCGGCCCAGTGGGCCCCGGGCGGCCCCCCGCCGCCGCTGCCGCTGCCGCCGGGCTCGGACTACCCCGCCGCCCAGGCGCTGGCAGCGGGCCTGCTCGCCGAGCGGGCCGCGGAGCTGGCGGGCTCGACGCGCCCCGACGACCTCTGGGACGCGGCCCGGGCCATGCGGGCGTCGACGTTTCTCGGGCCGTTCGCCGTCGACGAGGAGGGCCGCCAGACTGCCCACGCCCCGTTGATCGTGGCCTGGCGCGGCCGCGCCGCGGGCCTGCGGCGGGAGGTCGTCTGGCGGCCGGAGGGGTCTGAGAGACTGCCCGCGTGAGGAGCCCCCCGCGCGAGCGCGCGCAGGCGGACGTGTCGCGCCTCGTCGACTGGTTCCGACGCGAGGGCGCCGACCTGCCCTGGCGCAGGACCCGCGACCGCTACCACATCCTGGTGGCGGAGGCGCAGCTCCAGGCGACCAAGGTGGCGAGGGTCGTCCCCTACTACCTGCGCTTCGTCGAGCGCTGGCCGACCGCCGCGGACCTCGCGGCCGCGCCCCTGGGCGACGTCCTGGCAGCCTGGCACGGCCTCGGGTACCCGCGCAGGGCCCGGAACCTCCATGCCGCCGCCAGCGTGGTCGCCGAGCGCGGCTGGCCTCCGCCCGAGCGGCTGACCGAGCTGCCCGGCGTCGGGCGCTACACCGCGGCGGCGCTGCGCTGCTTCGCCGACGGCGAGGACGTCCTGCCCGTCGACACCAACGCGGCCCGGGTGGTCGCGCGCCGCTTCCCGGACGGCTGGCCGGGCGCGCCCGGCGCCGCGTGGGAGGCCGGCCAGGCCGTCATGGACCTGGGCCGCCTGTGGTGCACCGCGCGGGCGCCGCGCTGCGAGTCGGGCTGCCCCATGCGCCCCGGCTGCCGCTCGGCCGACGCCGGGACGGTCGCCGAGGCGACGCCTCCGGGCCGACGCCAGACCACCTACGAGGGGTCCATGCGCCAGCGGCGGGGCCGCCTGCTCGGCGAGCTCGCCGGCGCCGGCCGCGCCAGCGCGGCCGCCGACCCCGAGGCCGCGGCGAGCCTGGTGGCCGACGGCCTGGCGGAGCGCCGCGGCGGCCGGCTGGTCCCCGCCGGGTCGCGGCGGTGACGCGGGCGCCCTCCCAGGTGGTCGTGGCGGCGGTCATCGAGCGCGGCGGCCGCATCCTTGTGAGCCAGCGTGGCCCCGGCGTCGGCCAGTCGGGCCGGTGGGAGTTCCCCGGGGGCAAGCGGGAGGCCGGCGAGAGCGACCGGGCGGCGCTGGTGCGCGAGCTGCGCGAGGAGCTCGGGGTCGACGTCGACATCGGCCCGCGCGTCTGGACGGCGCGGGCGGGCCCCCTCGAGCTGCGCTTCTTCCGCTGCCGCTGGATCG
>DATAGF010000058.1:0-3751 GCA_036257075.1 Miltoncostaeaceae bacterium | reverse complement strand
AGCACCGGGATCAGCTCGAGGTCGCCCTCGATGGCCAGGTAGGCGTTGGCGAGCGTCTGGGCCTCGATGCCCTGGCTGGCGTCGACCACCAGCAGGGCGCCCTCGCACGCGGCCAGGCTCCGCGAGACCTCGTAGCTGAAGTCCACGTGCCCGGGCGTGTCGATCAGGTTGAGCTGGTAGGTCTCGCCGTCCGCCGCGGTGTAGTGGACCCGCACCGCCTGGGCCTTGATGGTGATGCCGCGCTCGCGCTCCAGGTCCATCGAGTCGAGCACCTGGCTGCGCATCTCGCGCTCGCTGAGCGCGCCCGTCGCCTGGAGGATGCGGTCGGCCAGGGTCGACTTGCCGTGGTCGATGTGGGCGATGATGGAGAAGTTGCGGATCCGGCTCTGGTCCACCGGATCATCGTAGCGGCCTCCTGAGGCGCGACAGCGCCGCCAATTCGGGCATCTCGAAGGCCCGTGCCGCGGCCAGGTACGCGGCGGTCGCGGCGGCGATCGCGCCGCCGACGCTCACGATCTGGGCGATCGTGCTGCGGCCGAGCCAGTCGTCGAGGACCGTCCAGGTCGCCCACCCCAGGAGCACCGAGACGCCGCTCGCCACCAGGCTGCGGGCCGCCCCGTCGATCACCTGCTCGCGGTGCAGGCCGCCCATCTCGCGCTCCAGCAGCCAGATGAGCACGAGGAACGTGATGATGCTCGAGATCGAGGTGGCGAGCGGGATGCCGCCGGTGCCCATCGGCACGTAGAGGATGGCGTCGAAGACGGCGTTCAGGGCGACGCCCAGCCCGGCGACCGCCGTCGGCAGCCAGGGCCGCTGCAGGCTGAAGAAGACCCGGATCACGAGCAGGCTCGCGCCGTTGAAGGCGAGCCCGATCGAGAAGAAGAGCAGCGCGTCGGCGGTGAGCGAGGTGCTGGCCGCGTCGAACTCGCCGCGCTGGTACACGAGGCGCACCACCGGCTCCGACAGCACCAGGAGGAAGGCCGAGGCCGGCAGCAGCATGAAGAAGATCTGGCGCAGCCCGTCGGCCAGCGTCAGGCGGATGCCCTCGATGTCGTCCCGGGCGGCCAGCCGCGAGATCGTCGGGAAGAGCACGGTCGCGATCGCGACGCTGAAGACCCCCTGCGGGAGCAGGTAGAGGCGGAAGGCGGCGTCGATCGCCCGCGGCGACTGCTCGCTGACCAGGGTGGCGAAGATCGCGTCGACCGAGAGGTTGACGTTGATGAGGCCGAGGCCGAGGGTCACCGGCAGCATCAGCACCACCACCCGGCGCACGCGCCTGTTGCGGAAGCCGAGCGAGATCGGGAACGGCCCCTTCCCCCGCAGGGACGGCAGCAGCCACAGCAGCTGGGCGATCGTCCCGATGAGGATCGAGACCGCGTAGACCGTGATCCGGTCGTCCTCGGGGACGAGCGGCACCGCGACGACGAGGCCGACGATGATCACGACGTTCCAGAGCACCGGCACGAACGCCGTGGCGCCGAACTCGTCGTGCGCCTGGAGCACCGCCGCGACGAGGCCGGTGAGGCCGAGCAGCACGACGATCGGGAACATGATCTGGGCGAGCTGGACGGTCTCGTCCACCAGCTCGTCCGAGAGGCCGGGCGCGAACAGCGGCATCACCCAGGGCGCCGTGACGATGGCGATCAGCGTGACGAGGCCGAGCACCATCGAGATGAGGCCGATCAGCCCGCCGACCAGGCGCTGGGCCTCCTTGTGCCGCCCCTGCTCCTCGAGCTCGGTGAACACCGGCACGAACGCCGCCGACACCGCGGAGTCGGCCACCAGGCTGCGCAGCAGGTTCGGCACCTGGAAGGCGATCACGAAGGCGTTGATCGACCCGCGGGTGCCGAACAGGGCCGCGGCGAGGATCTCGCGCGCGAGCCCGGCGACGCGGCTCACGCCCGTCCAGACGGCGAAGATCGCCGTCGAGCGCCCCAGGCCGCGGGCGGGCGAGGCGCGGCGCGGGGCGACGCCGGAGGCGCGCGCCGACCCGGTCACGGCTGGCCCCGCTCCCGAGCGGTCGCTACCATACGCCGCCGACCGACCGACGGAGGACCGCCCGGGTGGCGAACATCAAGCAGCAGAAGAAGCGGAACCGCCGCTCGCTGGCGCAGCGGGAGCGAAACCTGCGGTACCGCTCGACGATCAAGACCCTCTTCAGGAGGCTCGACGACGCGGCCGAGGCCGGCGACGGGCCCCGGATCGAGGAGCGGGCGCGCGAGCTCGAGCACCTGATCGACCGCGCCGCCGCCGAGGGCGTGATTCACCGCAACAACGCGGCCCGGAAGAAGAGCAGGGTCGCGCGCGTTTCCCAGAGGGCGAAGGCCGGCAGCACGGTCTAGCTTTCTCCGCCCGGCGCCGGCCTCCCGCCGTGCGCCAGGGCGAGCAGGTCCCGCGCCGCCGCCTCCAGGACCAGGCGCTCCCCGTCGTCGCGCGAGCGTCCCAGCTCGCGCAGGGCGCTGACCCGCAGGTCGAGCTCCAGCTCCGCCAGGCGCGCCACCGCCCGGCGCGCGGCGCCCGGCGGCAGCGCCCGGGCCTGCTCGGCGAGCTTGCGGGCCGGGTAGCCGGTCGCCCCGGTCGCCTCGGTGACCGCCTCAGGCGTGACGGCGTCGCCGAGCGCCTGGGCCTCGGCGAGGCGCCGGAAGTGGTTCGAGAGCTGCACCTGCACCACGATCGGGGCCACCGGGTCGTCGCCGGTGGCCAGGTCCTGCAGGACGTCGTAGGCGCGCGCCGCGTCGCCGGCCACGAGCGCGTCGGCCAGCTCGTAGGTCTTGGCGTCCGGGTGGCGCGGGACCAGGGCCTCGACCATCTCGGCGGTGATCGGCTCGCCGTCGGCGTAGGCGGCGAGCTTCTCGGCCTCCATGCTGAGCTCCATGGCGGTGACGCCGCCGCGCCGGGCGTCTGGGCGGTCCACGATCACGCGGTCGACGGCGCGGCGCGCGACGCCCGGCGGGATCGAGCCGCCGGCCCGCGCGACCTCCTTGGCCAGGTGCTCGGCGAACCACTGGGCCCGCTTGCCGGGCTTCTCCTTGGGGTCGGGGCCGTAGTGGAGGACCGCGCCGGCGGCCGTCACCGCGGCCATCAGCCTGGGGGTGGGCGCGGTCGTCGCGACCATTGCCAGGCAGGTCCCCGGGTTGGGGCGGTCCAGGTAATCGACGACGGCGGCAGCGTCGGCCGCCTTCCAGGCGTCGGCCCCGTCGACGATCACCAGGCGGAGGCCGGAGAGCGACAGCGCCTCGCAGGCCGCCACCACGTCCTCCGCCGGGGTCTCCTCGGCCCCCAGGCGCTCGGGCGGCAGGCCCCCCTCCCGCCTGACCCGCGCCACCAGGCGCGAGAGCGCCCGCTCGACCGTCGCCCGGTCCTCGCCCCAGATCACGTAGGCGGGCTTCAGGGGCTCCTGGGCGCTCATGAGCGGGTGAGGTTAGCGGCTGGAGGCGACGGCCACGCCCGCGCCGGAGGGCGTCACGGTGACGTCGCCCGAACGGTCGGTGCGCCACGCCGCGACGCCCGCGGCGGCCAGGGCGGCGAGCGTCTCTGTCCGCGGGTGGCGGAAGGGGTTGCCCTCGCCGGCCGAGATCACCCCGGCGACCGGTCGCAGGCGCTGGAGCACGGCGGGCAGGCCGGGGTCCTCCGAGCCGTGATGCGACACCTTCAGCACGTCCACCCGCGGCAGTGCGAGCCGGGCGAGGGCGTCGCTCTCGGCGTCGGCGGTCAACAGCGCCTCGAAGCCGTCGGCGGAGGCCAGCGCGAC
>DATAGF010000053.1:0-9715 GCA_036257075.1 Miltoncostaeaceae bacterium | reverse complement strand
TACGCGGGGCCGCCGACCTCCCAGGTCACCTTCCGCCTGTCGGCGTCATCCTCGCTGCCGGGAGCGCTGTTCGCGGTGACGCCCGCCACCATCGTCCCCCTCCCGGGCGTCGCCAACACGACGGCGCAGGTGGGGATCGGGGTGCCGGCGAGCGCGCGGCCCGGGCCCTACGAGGTCACCCTCACGGCGCTCGTGAACGGCCAGATCAGGACCTCGGTGGGAACACTCCGGGTGACGGCGGCCCCAGGCGCGGCGGCGGGTGGCGCGGCGCGCCTGCGGCTGACGACGATCCTGCCGCGGGGCCTGTCGGCCGCGGCGGCCCGGCGCCGCGGCATCGTGGTCCTGATCGGCGCCACCAAGGCCGGCCCCGCCCGGGTGCAGCTCTTCCAGGGCCGGGCCAAGAAGCCCAAGGCCTCCAAGCGGGTGCGGCTGCGCGTCCCGGGGCCGGTCAAGGTCGTCCTCAAGAGCGCCAAGCTGCGGAAGGGCCCCTACCGGGTCGTGATCCGGGCCGACGGCCGGAACTTCGTGCGCCGGGGGGTCCTGGTCAAGTAGCTAGCGGCGGCGGACCGCCTTCATGGCCCGGTCGGCCTCGCGGCGGGCGTCGCGCTCGGCGATCGCGCGGCGCTTGTCGTAGAGCGTCTTGCCGCGCCCGAGGCCGAGCTCGAGCTTGGCGCGGCCCTCCTTGAAGTAGAGGCGCAGCGGGACGAGGGCGAGGCCCTTCTCGGCGAGGTCGGACGCCAGGCGCTCGATCTCCCGCTTGTGCAGCAGGAGCTTGCGCGTCTGGCGGGGATCGTGGCCGCCGTAGCCGGCGTTGTCGTACTCCGAGATGTGGGCGTTGATCAGCCAGGCCTCGCCGTCGCGGATCTGGACGTAGGCGTCGGTGATGGTCGCGCCGCGCTCGCGCAGGCCCTTCACCTCGGTCCCCTGCAGGACGATGCCCGCCTCCAGGCGGTCGAGGATCTCGTACTCGTGGAGCGCGCGGCGGTTACGCGCGACGTCGCGAAAGCGCTCGCCGGCGCGGCCGCCCCGCTTCTTGCCGGTGGCCATGGGCGCGCGATGTTAGCGCGGGCTCCAGCTCGACCCGTCCCCGCAACGGCTCCGCGCGGGCGACGCGGGCCTCGAGCGTGTCGCCGAGGCGGATGCGCCGCCCGCTCGCCGCGCCGACCAGGGCGACCCCGAGCGGATCGGCCCGGTAGTGGTCGTCCTCCAGCCGCCGCGAGGGCAGGAACCCCGTGAAGACGTCGTCGAAGACCACGAACAGGCCGGCGTCGATGAGGCCCGTCACGGTGCACTGGACCGGGGCGTCCCAGCCGTCCTGGGCGAGCCGGTCGCGCAGCAGGAAGGCCGCGCAGATCGCGTCGGCGCGGTGCTCCACCGAGGCCGCCTCGCGCTCGGTGGCGGAGGAGTGGTCGGCCGCCTCGTCGAGCTCGGGCGGGCCGGGCCCAGCGGCCCCGATGCCCAGCGCGTCGAGCAGGCCGCGGTGCACCAGCAGGTCGGGGTAGCGCCGGATCGGCGAGGTGAAGTGCAGGTAGGCGGGGCTGGCCAGGCCGGAGTGTCCCGGCTCGGTCGGCGAGTAGTGGGCCTGCTTGAGCGACCGTAGGACCAGGGGCCAGAGCGCCCGCCCGTCGACCCCTCGCGAGGCGACGTGGCGGGCGACGGCGGCGGCGGCCGCGGCGGCGGCGCGCCGGCACTGGGCCGGCCCCAGCTCGCCGCCCGGCAGCGGCGGCGTGGGCACGCCGAGCTCCTCGAGCTGAGCGTAGAGCAGCTCGATGCGGCTCTGGGCGGGCTCCTCGTGGTGGCGGAAGACGGTCGGGGCGGCGCGCGCGATCATGTAGCGGGCGACGGCCTCGTTGGCCGCGATCATGCACTCCTCCACCAGCGAGTGCGCCGGCGTCTGACCCTCCAGGCGGATCCCGGCCACCCGGTCGCCCTCGAAGCGCACCACCGGCTCGGCCGACTCGGCCTCCAGCGCCCCGCGCCGGACGCGCCGCTCCCGCAGCGCGGCGGCGAGCGCCGCGGCGCGCCGGACGTCCTCCTCGAGGCCCGCCTCCCCGAGGCTCCCGCCGGCCAGCAGCGCGTCGACCTCGGGGTAGGTGAGGCGGCGCTCGGAGCGGATGAGCGATCGCGAGAAGCGCGTCTCGGTCACGGCCCCGTCGGCGGCGATCACCATCTCGGCCGTCACGGCCGCCCGGTCGGCGCCGGGGCGGAGGCTGCACAGGTCCGACGACAGGCGCTCGGGCAGCATCGGCACCACTGCGCCGGGCACGTAGACCGAGTTCCCTCGGCGGACGGCCTCGCGGTCGAGCGCGCCGCCCGCCGGGACGAACCGCGACACGTCGGCGATGTGCACCCACAGCCGGGTCGCGCCGCCGCCCTCGGGGGCCACGGCGATGGCGTCGTCGTGGTCCTTGGCGCCCTCGGGGTCGATCGTGATCACCCGCTGGTCGCGGAGGTCGCGACGGCCGCGGTCGGCGGCGACGCCCGAGTCGTCGGCCTCGTCGGCCTCCCGCAGCGCGGCGCGCGGGAACGGCCGCGACAGGCCCTCGGCGGCGAGCAGGCCCGAGAGCGCGGCCCGCGGCGAGGAGGACGGCCCGAGCACGTCCGTCACCCGGCCGGCCCTCCCGCGCATCGTCACGACGACGAGGTCGCCGACCTCCGCGCCGCCCCGGGCCCCCTTGGCGAGCGGGATGCGCGGGCCGGGCTCGAAGGCGGGCTGGGCGGCCGCCCCCCGGCCGGCCGGGACCAGCTCGCAGACCAGGGTCTCGGCCGGACCCCCGCGGCTCATGAGCGTCGCCGACGAGGACCGGCCGCCGCCGAGAGCGGCCGCGTCCGAGGAGGGGTCATGGGGTCGCGGCCGCCAGCGCCAGCCCCCGCTGGAGGGCCTCGTCGCGCGCGGTGGCGGGGTCGTCGACGACGCGCACGTCCGGCGGCAGCCCCCGCTTGGCCAGGTCGAAGCCGTCCGGGGTGAGGTAGCGCGCGGTGGTCAGCTTGAGGGCGCCCCCGTCGCGCAGCGGGCGGGTGCTCTGCACCAGCGCCTTGCCGAAGGTGCGCTCGCCGACGAGCTCGCCGCGGTCGGCGTCGCGCAGGGCGCCGGCGACGATCTCGCTCGCGCTGGCGCTGCCCCGGTTCACGAGGACGATCAGGGGGAGGTCGCCCGCGGCGGGGTCCCCGTCCGTCGTGAACTCGCGCCGCGGCGAGTGCAGGCCCTGCGTCACGACCACGGGAGAGTCGTCCGGCAGGAACACCCCGGCCACGCCCACGGCCTCGTTCACGAGGCCGCCAGGGTCGCCGCGCAGGTCGAGCACGATGGCGGTGACTCCCTTCTCGCGCAGCGCCTCGACGGCGTCGCGCATGGCGTCGGCGGCCCCCTTGGTGAACTGCGCCAGCTGCACGTAGCCGATCTTGGTCCCGTCCACCGTCTCGACCCGCGATGTCACGGGCGGCACCGTGATGCGCTCCCGCCGCAGCTCGTACTCGCGCGGCGGCCCGTCGCCCCGCGCGACGCCCAGGGTCACGGTGGTGTCCTTCGGCCCTCGGATCCGGGCGATCGCCGCCTCGAGCTCCGGCCCCGCCACCGGCCGGCCCTCGACCGTGACAAGCCGGTCGCCCGCGCGGATGCCGGCCTCGGCGGCGGGGCTGTCGTCGAAGACCCGGGTGATCACGACCGCGCGGCCCCTCGGGGCCACCTGGAGCCCCACCCCGTAGTAGGCGCCCTCGTTGCGCTCGCGCAGCGCCTCGAGCTCGTCCGGGTCGAGGTAGTCGGTGTAGGGGTCGCCGAGCGAGTCGATCATGGCCTGCACGGACGTCCGCTCGAGCTTGGTCGCGTCGACCGGCTCGTAGTAGTCGCTCTCGAGCACGTCGAGCACCTGGCCGTTCAGGTCCTCGCCGCTGTCGCCGAGCAGGATGCCGCGCAGCGGGTCGGACAGCCGCGTCAGCCCGGTCGCCTGGGCGTGGCCGCCGACCACGACCCCGCCGACGAACGCGACCAGCACCACCAGGACGGCGGCGACGGCGACGAGGATCCGGCGCAGGGTCATGGTCGTGTGCGGCCGCTCACGGGGTGCCCCGATGATAGGGCGCGTCCCCCGGGAGCCGCCGGCGGACGGTCCCGGGGGTCGTGGGCGGCTAGACCTTGAGGAAGCGGCGCAGGGTGATGCCGCTGCCGATGGCGCCCACCAGGGCGCCTGCGGCGATCAGCATCAGGCCGAGCACCGGGAAGCCGATGGTGGTTGCCTCGTCGCGCGTGAGGGCGCTGTCGGTGTCCTCGATCCACTGGTCGACCACGCCGACCTTCACGGCCCACAGCAGCGCCACCGACAGCACCGCGCCCACCAGGCCGCAGATGACCCCCTCGATCACGAAGGGCCAGCGGATGAACCAGTTCGTCGCGCCGACAAGCTTCATCACCTCGACCTCGCGGCGGCGGGCGAAGATCGACAGCCGGATCGTGTTCCCGATCAGCAGGATCGAGGCCACGAGCAGGATCGTGATCAGCGCCAGGCCCGCCCACTGGATGAAGCGGGCGACGGTCAGCAGCTTGTCCGTCGTCTCCTCGCCGTACTTGACGCCGAGCCCCTCGTCGATGGCGGCCTGCGGGCTGAGCCGCTGCACGATCTCGTCGGCCCGCTCCGCCTGGGTCGGCTTGATGCGGAAGTTGGCCGGGATCGGGTTGGTGCTGAGGTAGTCGGTGATCGACGGGTCCTTCAGGCGCTCGCGCAGCTCCTGGAGGGCCTGGTCCTTGTTGATGTAGGTGAACTCCTTCACGAGCCCCTGCTGCTGCAGGACGATCAGCTCGTCCTGGAGCTGGTTCACCTGGGCGACCTTCGCCGAGTCCGAGACGTAGGCGCGGATGTCGACCCGCTCCTTCTGCGAGTCGACCGACGACTGCACGTAGAGGAACGACGGGATGAAGGCGCCGAGGATGAAGACCGCGATCAGCACGGTGACCGTCGCGGCGATCGACACCGCGACGTTCGCGCGGATCGAGCGGATGGCCTCGGCCAGGAAGAAGCGCGGTCTCACGAGGGCCTAGTAGTCGACGCGGGCGTAGCGGCCCTGGCGCTGGTCGCGGACGACCCGGCCGTTCTCGAGCCCGACCACCCGCATCTGCATCTTGTCGACCATCTCGCGGTCGTGGGTGGCCATGATGACCGTGGTCCCGGTGCGGTTGATGCGGTAGAGCAGCTGCATGATCCCGATCGAGGTCTCGGGGTCGAGGTTCCCCGTCGGCTCGTCGGCGATCAGCAGGCGCGGGTGGTTGACGAAGGCGCGCGCGATCGAGACGCGCTGCTGCTCGCCGCCGGAGAGCTCGTTGGGGTAGCGGTCGCCCTTGTCGGCCAGGCCCACCAGGGCCAGGATCTCCGGCACCTTGCGCCGGGTGTTGCGCGGGTTCTCGCCGATCACCTGCAGCGCGTAGGCGACGTTGTCGTAGACCGTGCGGCCCGCCAGCAGCTTGAAGTCCTGGAAGACGCACCCGATGGCCCGCCGCAGGTAGGGCACCTTCGAGCGACGCAGCCGGCCGAGGTTGCGGCCGCCGACGGTGATCGCCCCCTCGGTGGGGTCGAACTCCTTGATGAGCAGCCGGATGAAGGTCGACTTGCCCGAGCCCGACGGGCCCACCAGGAACACGAACTCGCCGCTCTCGATCGAGAGGGAGACGTCGTCCAGGCCGAGCACGTTGGGGTCGTAGCGCTTGGTGACGCCCTCGAAGATGACCATCGGGCCGTCGCCGGGGCGGAGCATCGAGCGCCGGTCGGCGCGCGTGACCGGCGTGGCCCCGCGCTCGCGCGCACGCTCGCGGCCACCGCGGCCGCGCGGCGTGTCGGGTACCGGGGGTGTCGGGGGCGCGTCGGTGCTCAAGGAGAAGACCGGTGCGAGGCCTCGCGGTCGGGCGTCGCGGTGGGGGCAGTTCGGCCTGCGGGCCCCGCGAAGCTCCGGCAGGGTAGCGAGTCGGCGAGGCGAGAGTCAATCGCCCCCGTCGTCCGCAATTGCAGGCTGATCACGTCGCGCACCGGTTCGACGCGGTCGCGATCAGTCCTCCGCGTCCGAGTCCGGCGCACCGCCGTCGCCTCCGCGCGCGGCCCTCGCGCGCCGCTCGAGCTCGGCGCGGATGAACCCGTCCAGGTCCCCGTCGAGCACGCCCTGGGCGTTTCCGGTCTCGTGACCGGTGCGCAGGTCCTTCACCATCGTGTACGGGTGGATGACGTACGAGCGGATCTGGCTCCCGAAGCCGATGCTCTGGCTCTCGCCGCGGCTCTTGGCCGCCTCCGCCTCGCGCCGCTCCAGCTCGGCCTGCACCAGCCGCGCCCGCAGCAGGGCCATGGCGGTCGCCCGGTTCTGGGTCTGCGAGCGCTCGTTCTGGCACTGGACGACGATCCTGGTCGGAAGGTGCGTGATCCGGACCGCCGAGTCGGTCTTGTTGACGTGCTGGCCGCCCGCGCCGCTCGCGCGGTAGGTGTCGACCTTCAGGTCCTTGTCGAGGATCTGGACGTCCACCGACTCGTCCACGAGGGGGGCGACGTCGACCGCGGCGAACGACGTCTGGCGCCGGTTGGCGGCGTCGAACGGCGACAGCCGCACCAGCCGGTGCACGCCGCGCTCGGCCGAGAGGAGCCCATAGGCGTTCTCGCCGTGGGCGGTGAAGGTCGCCGACTTGATCCCCGCCTCGGTGCCCTCCTGGACCTCCTTGAGGTCGGTGCGCAGCCCGCGCCGCTCGGCCCAGCGGAGGTACATGCGCAGCAGCATCTCGGCCCAGTCCTGGGCGTCGGTGCCGCCCTCGCCGGCGTTGATGGTCACCAGCGCGTCGCCCGCGTCGTGCTCGCCCGAGAAGAGGCGCGCCTCCTCGAGGCCGCCCAGGCGGTCCTCGGCGGCGGCGATCCCCTCCGCCAGCTCCGACAGCAGCGCGGCGTCCGGCTCGCCGCCGGCCTGCTCCTCGCGCAGGAGCTCGGCCATCTCGGCCAGCGAGGCGACCTCCTCGTCGAGCCCGCGGTAGCCGTTCAGGCGGCCGGCGACGGAGGCGTGCTCCGCCGACACCCGCGCGGCGCGGGCCTGGTCGTCCCAGAAGCCGGGCGCGCCCATCTCGCGCTCGAGGTTCGCGAGCCGTCGTTCGAGGGCGGCGGGGTCAAAGATAGTCGCCCAGGACGGCGGCCCGCTCGCGGAGGCGGCCGGCGCGCTGGACGAGGTCGTCGAGCGACAGCGTCGAGTCGGTGCTCATGCGCCGTGGCAGCGCTTGTACTTCTTGCCGGAGCCGCACGGGCAGGGGTCGTTGCGCCCCACCTTCTGGTCGTCGGACAGGACCCGCTGCTCGACGACGGCCACCGCCCCGCGCTTGCGCTCGGGCTCGGCGTCGGGGGTCTCCTCCTCGAAGTCGGACGCCTCGGCGGCGGCGCCCTCGAAGCCCTGCACCGGGTCCGACTGGTACGTGTAGTCGACGTCGGCGACCTTCTGCTCCTCGGCCTCCGGGGCCCGCTCGACCTGGATGTGGAACATGTACCGCACGAACTCGGTCTTCACGGTGTCCATCATCTCGTCGAACATCGCGTGGCCCTCGAGCCGGTACTCGGAGAGCGGGTCCTTCTGGCCGAGCGCGCGCAGGTGGATGCCCTCGCGCAGGTAGTCCATGTTGTAGAGGTGCTCGCGCCAGTGCTGGTCGATGAGCTGGAGGAGCACCCAGCGCTCCAGGTCGCGGACCAGGTCCTGGCCGAGCTCGGCCTCGCGCCGGTCGTAGGCCTCCATGGCGTCGTCCTCGAGCCGGTCGAGCAGCTCCTCCTGGGTGAGGGGATCCGCCTCGTCGTCGAGGTCCTCCTGGATGTCCTCGACGCCGAACCCGACGGGGTAGTAGCCCTGCATCGCGCCGAAGAGCGCGTCGAGGTCCCAGTCGGCGGGCAGTGATTCCTCGTCGCCGTACTGGTCGACCACCTCGACCAGGGTCTCGGCGATCCAGTCGCGGGCCTGGTCGCCGAGGTCCTCGCCCTCCAGAACCCGGCGGCGCTCGGAGTAGACGACCTCGCGCTGCTTGTTGAGGACGTCGTCGTAGTCGAGGACGCGCTTGCGGATGTTGAAGTTCTGCTCCTCGACCTTCTTCTGCGCGCCCTCGACGGTCTTGGTGAGCATCTTGGCCTCGATCGGCAGGTCCTCGCCGGGGCCCAGCCGATCGAGGATCTTGTAGATGCGATCGCCGGCGAAGATGCGGATGAGGTCGTCCTCGGCCGAGAGGAAGAAGCGCGACCGGCCCGGGTCCCCCTGCCGCCCCGAGCGGCCCCGGAGCTGGTTGTCGATGCGGCGGCTCTCGTGGCGCTCGGTGCCGACGATGTAGAGCCCGCCGAGCTCCGGCACCCCGTCGCCCAGCTTGATGTCCACGCCGCGGCCGGCCATGTTCGTCGCGATCGTCACGGCGCCCGGCTCGCCGGCGTGGCGGATGATCTCGGCCTCGCGGGCGTGGTTCTTCGCGTTGAGGACGTTGTGCTCGACCCCGCGCCGGGTGAGCATCCCCGAGAGCATCTCGGAGACCTCCACCGAGATCGTCCCGACCAGCACCGGCTGGGTGCGCTCGTGCGCCTCGACGATCTCCTCGACCACCGCGCGGAACTTCGCGTCCTTGGTCTTGAAGATGAAGTCGTTCTCGTCGACCCGGATCATCGTCTTGTGGGTCGGGATCGAGGTGACCTCCGCGTTGTAGATCTTCGCGAACTCGTTGGCCTCGGTCGCGGCCGTGCCCGTCATGCCCGAGAGCTTCTCGTACATGCGGAAGTAGTTCTGGAGGGTGATCGTCGCGAGGGTCTGGTTCTCCTCGCGGATGCGCAGCCCCTCCTTCGCCTCGAGCGCCTGGTGGAGGCCCTCGGAGTAGCGCCGCCCCTCCAGCACGCGGCCGGTGAACTCGTCGACGATCAGCAGCTCGCCGTCGCGGACGATGTACTCCTTGTCCTTGCGGTAGAGGGCGTGCGCCTTGAGCGCCTGGATGAGGTGGTTCACCAGATTGCCGTTGACGTCCAGGTAGAGGTTCTCGATGCCGAGCGCCTTCTCGACCTTGTCGACGCCGCTCTCGGTGGGCGAGGCGGCCCGGTGCTTCTCGTCGACGTCGTAGTCCTCGTCCCTCTTGAGGGTCGGGACGATCCGCGCGAAGCGGTAGTAGGTGTCGGTCGCCGCCTCGGGGACGCCGGAGATGATCAGCGGCGTGCGCGCCTCGTCGATGAGGATCGAGTCGACCTCGTCCACGATGCAGAAGGAGTGGCCGCGCTGGACGCAGTCCGTCAGGCGGACGGCCATGTTGTCGCGCAGGTAGTCGAAGCCGAACTCGGCGTTGGTGCCGTAGGTGACGTCGGCGGCGTAGGAGTCGCGGCGCGTCGCCTCGGGCATCATCGTCGCGATCACGCCGACTGAGATGCCGAGCCGCTCGTAGATCGGCCCCATCCACTCGGCGTCGCGGCGGGCCAGGTAGTCGTTCACCGTCACCACGTGCACCCCGCGCCCGGTGAGCGCGTTGAGGTAGACGGCCGGCACGGCCGCCAGGGTCTTCCCCTCGCCGGTCTTCATCTCCGCGACGCGGCCCTCGTGCAGCGTCATCGCGCCGACGAGCTGCACGTCGAACATCCGCTGTCCCACCTTCGAGCGGACGCCGGCCTCGCGGGCGACGGCGAACGCCTCATCGACCAGGTCGTCGAGCTCGGCGCCGTCGGCGAGCCGGGCCTTCAACTCGTCGGTCTTGGCGCGCAGCTCG
>DATAGF010000248.1:0-2601 GCA_036257075.1 Miltoncostaeaceae bacterium | reverse complement strand
GCCCAACTATCCGGTGGTGCGCGTCTCGCGCGCCCCGACCCTCGCGAGCCAGTTCACGGCCATCGCGGACGTCTACGACGCGATCTGCACGGTCCGGCCCTACCGCCGAGCGCTCGCCCGGGCCGTCGCGCTGGACGTGCTGCGGTCCCGCGCCGGCACGTTCCACGATCCGTACCTGGTCGGCCAATTCTGCCGCCTGGCCACGACCGGGTAGCGCCGCTCCGGACTGCGGCCATCCAGGGCTCCCCGATGCAGTGCCCGCGCTGCCGGCACGAGAACCCCGCGCGGGCAAAGTTCTGTCTCGAGTGCGGCCAGCGGCTCGCCTCCTCCTGCGGCGCCTGCGGCACGGAGCTCCCCGACACGGCGAGGTTCTGCCCGGAGTGTGGCCGCCCCGTCGTCGCCGGAGCGGCAGCCCCGAGCGCGCTGGCGCCGCCAGAGGCCCCGACTCCCGCCACCTACACCCCGCGGCACCTCGCCGAGCGGATCCTCACGTCCAGGAACGCGCTGGAAGGCGAGCGCAAGCCAGTCACCGTGCTGTTCTGCGATCTGGTTGGGTCCACTGCGCTCGCCGAGCGGCTCGGGGCGGAGGGGATGCACGTCCTCGTCAACGCCTTCTTCGAGGCCGCCCTCGCCGAGGTGCATCGCTACGAGGGCACGGTCAACCAGTTCCTCGGCGATGGCTTCATGGCCCTCTTCGGCGCCCCGCTCGCCCACGAGGACCACGCGCGCCGTGCCGCGCTCGCGGCGCTCGGCCTGGCCCGAGCACTCCGCGACCGGCCGGTCGCTGTCGCCCCGGGGACCGAGGTCTCCCTGACGATTCGGATGGGCCTTCACACCGGCTTCGTCGTGGTGGGCGCGATCGGTGACAACTTGCGAATGGACTATACGGCAGTCGGCGACACCACCCACCTGGCCGCCCGCCTCCAGCAGGTGGCCGAGCCAGGCGTGATCCTCGCGAGCGAGGCGACGTGGCGCCTCGTCGAGGGCTACGTGCGCGGGGAGCGCGTCGGGCCCATTCAGGTCAAGGGCCGGAGCGACCCGGTCGTCGTGCACCGCCTCGTCGGCGTGGGACCCCGCCGCTCACCACTGGAGGGGCCGGACCGGGTAAGGCTGAGCCACTTCGTCGGCCGCGATCGCGAGTTAGAGACCCTCCTGGATCTCTTCGCCGCCGTGGAGGAGGGCCGGGGTCAGGCCATCGGGATAGTCGGCGAGCCCGGAGTCGGGAAGTCCCGGCTCCTGCTGGAGTTCCGGCACCGGCTCGCCGGGAGCCGCGTCACCTACCTCCAGGGGCGGTGTCTCTCTTACGGGGCGGCCATCCCCTACGGGCCCGTGGTGGATATCGTGCGCGCCACCTGCGGGTTCGCCGAGACCGACCCGCCCGAGGTGATCGCCGAGAAGGTGCGCTTCGGACTCCAGGAAGAGGGGCTAGACCCCGACGAGGGCATGCCCTACCTCCTCCGCCTCCTGGGCGGGCGGGATCCCGGAGGGCCACTCGACGACCTCGGACCCGAGGTCATCAAGGCGCGGACCTTCGAGACCCTCCGGCAGATGTGCCTGCGCGGGAGTCGCAAGCGGCCCCTCATCCTCGAGGTCGAGGACCTCCACTGGGTCGACCGGACGTCCGAAGACTACCTCACGTTTCTCGCCGAGAGCCTGCTCGGGGCGCCTGTCCTGCTGATCGCGACCTATCGGCCCGGTTATCGGCCGCCCTGGAGTGATCGGTCGTTCTCGACGCAGCTGTCGCTCCGGCATTTGGCGGCGGACGACAGTCTCTCCATCGTCCGGGCGCTGCTGCCCGCCGCCGACTCCGAAGACCCGCTCGCACAGCTGATCCTCGACAAGGCCGAGGGCAACCCGTTCTTCCTCGAGGAGCTGGCCCGGGCCGTGAGCCACCAGGAGCTCGGGACGGATCTCCCTGTGCCGGACACCGTGCACGGCGTCCTCACCGCGCGCATCGACCGGCTCGACGAGGACGCCAAGCGCATCCTTCAGACGGCGTCGGTCCTCGGCCGCGAGTTCGCCGCGGCGCTCCTCGCGGCGATCTGGGATGGCCCAGCCCCGACCGAGCCGTATCTCCGTCAGCTCGCGCGGCTGGAGTTCCTCTTCGAGCGCACGCGCGGCGAGGAGGTCGTCTATGCCTTCAAGCACGCACTGACGCAGGACGTCGCCGAGGCCACGCTCCTGCCCTCGCGCCGGCGCGAGCTCCACCGGCGCGCCGGCGAGGCGCTGGAGCGGCTTCATCCCGACCGCCTCGCCGAGCTGGCCCCCCGGCTCGCCCACCACTATGGCGAGGCCGAGGCGTGGGAGCCCGCCGCCACGCACGCGCGGCGGGCGGCGGAGGCTGCGCGCGCAGCCTTCGCGAACCGGGAGGCGCTCACCCGCTACGACCAGGCCATCACCGCGGCACAGAGAGGGGAGCTCGTGGCCGCGACCCGGCTCGTGCTCTACGAGGGGCGCGCCGACGTCCACGCCGTCCTCGGGGACTTCGAGCGAGCTCGCGCCGACTACGAGGCGGCCCTGGTCCTGGCGAACGCCTCATCGGCGCCGCTCGATGAGGCCCGCATCCTGGGCACCCTGGCTGCCCTGTGGGGCGGTCACAAG
>DATAGF010000044.1:0-6327 GCA_036257075.1 Miltoncostaeaceae bacterium | reverse complement strand
GGGCCGGCCGATCGCCGTGGCCAGGTCCTTGGTGACCATGGAGGGCAGGTAGACCAGCTCCCAGCGCGACTCCGACACGTCCGGCGCGGTCACCACCTTCATGTTGAGGCGGCCGTAGTCGGTGTTGCCGTAGAAGGCGGGCTTCGCGGCGAGCTCGGCGTCGTCGTAGGCGCCCGTGGCCGAGTGGATGACATAGCCCTGCCGGATCATCAGGAACGAGAAGTAGTCGAACTGGTACACCTTGGTGTCGTACACGCCGTACCCGTCGTCCGGCGCCCCGCCGTGCTCGAGCACCCGGATGAAGGCGTCCTTCTTCGGGAACCCCAGCACCCGGCCCGCGTCGATGCCGGCGTCCTGCGTCAGGTACATGTACGGGTAGTAGCCGCCGTAGTAGGTGCGGCCGTCGCCGCCCTTGTGGCTGGCCGCGATCGTGACGCCCATCTCGCCGTACGGGCCGATCATCGTGTGGTTGTGGTCGACGTACCAGAACTCGACGACGTCGTCCTCGAGCTCCATGCAGTCGGGCAGCACGCGCCGCAGGTGGGCCTCCTCGGCCCGGTAGAAGAACGCCGACCACCGCGAGTTGGTGTAGGTCAGCGGCAGGGTGTCGATGTCCCACAGCGGGTCGGCGATGCCGTGGACGAAGGCGGTCTTCTCGTCGCGCTTGACCGGGGGCGGCGGGACCTCGCCGGTGTCCGCGCCGGGGATCTGGGTCACTGCCATCTGAGCCATGTCGCGCCTGCCTGTGTCGCGGAGGGGTCGGGGCCACGCTATGAGGCCGCCGTTACACGGCCGGACGGCCGGACGGGCGCGGCGGCGGGCGCGCGTTATCCCCGGAGGCGCTCCAGCATCACGCGCGTCTCCCCGGAGGGCTCGAGGCCGACCTCGCTCAGCGACCGGCGGCACTCGAGGAAGACGCGCGCCACGGCGGCCGGGCCGGCCAGCCCGGCCTGGACCCGCATGAGCTCCTGCCACGCGTCCTCGCGGTAGGGGTCGATCTCGATGGCCGCCGTGAGGGCGGCGAGCGCCCGCCCCGGCGAGCCGGCCATCCGCATCGCCCGGGCGTAGTCGAGGCGGACGTCCATGGCGAGGCCGTCCAGCGCCCGCCGGCGCTCCATGACGCTCTCGTCGTCGAGCCCCTCCATGTACTGGCCGCGCTCCACCAGCTCGAGGGCGCGCTCCAGGGTGTCGGCGAGCCCCTGGCCGACCTCGACCCGCACCCGCCCGTGGAGCGACTCCAGCAGCGCGTCGTCGGAGGCCACGGCCTCGGCCGGCCGCCACGCGAGCTTCGTCCCCGAGGAGCGCAGCTCGAGCTCGGCCGGGAGCGCACGGCGGAGGCGGAAGACGAGCTGGCGCAGGTAGTTGGGCCCGTCCCTGCTGCCCTCGAAGAGGGTGCTGACCAGCTGCGAGCGCGCGATCCCGGGCGGCCCCGCGCGCGCGATCTCGGCCGCCACCTCGATGGCCTTGAGGGGGACGTTCTGCACCGGCAGGCCGTCCAGCTCGAGCGCCGGCGCGCCCAGCGTCCGCACCCGCAGGCGGGCGTGCTCGTTCGCCGTCGCGCCGACCGCCGCAGGCGAGCGCGGTACGAGCGCGCGCCAGCGACGCTCGCCGTCGAGGGCCTCCGAGTCCAGGCGGCGGGCGAGAACGCCCGGCATGACCTCCAGGGCGGTCGCGAGCGGGTGCAGGGTGCCGCAGTCCTCCGCGGCGGCGTAGGCCGCGTCGGCGGCGACGTCGTGGGCGTCGGGGTCGCCGGCCCGCCACTCCGCCTCGGCGAGGAAGACGGCGGCCGCGGGCAGCTCGAGGTGGCGGCGGGCGCGCCGCATCCCGGCCACCGCGGGCGCGAGGACGGCCCTCGCCTCCTCGGCCGGCCGGTCGAGGACGAGCATGGCCCCGCCCAGCCAGGCCTCCGCCCACTCCCGGAAGGAGGCCAGGCCGCGCTCGGCGCACCAGGCGCGCACGTCCGAGAGCACCGGGACCGCCGACTCGGGTGCCCCCAGGCGCACCAGCATCCGGCCCTCGATGGCGCCGAAGATCGCCTTGTCCCCCACCCGCCACCCGTGCCGGGCCGAGACCTCGCGCGCCGAGCGGATCAGCTCGAGCGCCCGCTCGCCGTTCCCCTCCTCGAGGCAGAGCTCGGCCTCCGCGTGCAGCCAGAACTCGATGAACCGCGAGCTCCTGATGGCGGTGGGCACGGTCTCGAGCACGAGCCGGGCGGCGGGCGCCTCGCCGCGGGCGCGCAGCACGTTGACCTTGTGGACCTGGGCGACGGCGGCGGTCACCGGGCCGGCGGCCGCCGCGGCGACGTCGGCGAGGGTGCCGGCCGCGCCGAGGCGGCCCTGGAAGTAGAGGGCCTCCTGGAGCACCACGTGGAGCGGGTGCGTGCGGGCGAGCGCAGACTCGGCCAGATCCTCGGGCGGCTCGCGGGCCACGGAGGAGACGAGCATGTAGCGCATCACCTCGGCCACGCGGGACCGCCCGCGCGGGGGCAGGAGCGGGATGAGCTTGGCCCACTCGCCCGACCCGTGAAGGGCCCACACCGCCCAGGCCGCAACGTCCGGGGCCGACTCGACCAGCTCGCCGACCTCGCCAGTCGCGAGCATCTCGTGGACCAGGTCCTCGAGCTCCTCCTGCCGCCGCGCGTTGAGCAGCGCCCGCACCTGGGCCTCGCGCAGGATGGGCCGGCGGCGGAGGGCCTCCTCGCCCAGCGCCTCGGTCCACGCGAGCACCTTCGACCAGTCGCCGCGGCGGCGCAGGGGCGTCACCGTCCGCTCGGCGAGCGCCTCGGCCTCGTCGCGCCGCCCGCCCTGCAGGAGCACGTCGACGGCCTCCTCGAGGAACCCCTCCTCCGCCAGGAGGCGGCCGTAGGACTCCAGCAGCAGCGGGACCTCGCCCGGCAGCTCCCGGCGCAGGCGGTACTCCAGGAACTCGCGGAACTGCGGGTGGTGGCGCAGCCCCTGGGGCTCGGTGGCGGCGGGCAGGTGCAGCCGCGAGAGCTCCTCGATGGCCACGGGCGGGTCCTCCTGCGGCAGCCGCGCGAGGCGCTTCTCGGTGACGGTGTCGAGGACCGCCGTCCGCAGGAGCGCGCGGCGCAGGCGCGGCGAGAGCTCGTGCAGGATCTCCTCGCCGAGGTACGTGAAGAGCGGGCCCTCGGTCGCGGGGAAGGCCGGCCGGCTCCCCTGCCGCCGCAGGGCCTCGAAGACGATCCCCGCGGCCCACCCCCCGGTGGCCCCGTGGACCGCGCGCGCGTCCGCGCTCACCTCCCGGGCCTCGAGGAGGGCCTGGGTCTCGTCGAGGCTGAAGGCGAGCTCCTCGTCGAAGACGCCGCTGAGGTGGTCCGTCAGCAGCCCGTGGAAGAGGTCGACGCTCGGCATGCGCCGCGAGACCAGCACCGCCATGGCGTCCCCAGGCAGGTAGCGGAGGAAGGTCCGCAGGGGGACGAGGGCGGGCGCGTCCGGCTCCAGGTGGTGCAGGTCGTCGAGCACGATGGTCCACCCGGCGCCCAGGCGCTCGGCCAGCAGTCCCGCGCAGTCCTCCGTCAGCAGCCCGTCGGCCAGGGAGTCGCGGACCATCGTCTCCAGGCGCGGCTCGGCCTGGCCGACGGCGGCGGCCAGGTAGCTCACGAACCGTCCGGCGGCCGTGTCCGACGGGTCGAGCGTGAGCCACGCCGTCCGTCCCTGCCGCGCCTCGAGGAAGCGCGCAGCCGCCGTGGTCTTCCCCGCGCCGGCGCCGGCGATCACCAGCACCACCCGGTGGCTCGCGGCCGCGTCCACGATGGCGTCCTGGACGCGGGGGCGCGGGATGAGCACCGAGGCGAGCGGCGGCGGCCGCAGCTTGGCGACGATCATCCTGCGGGAGCTCATCTGCGCCGTCGGCCGCATCCCTAACGACCCTCTGATGGCGGCGGCCCCGTGCGACTCACGCGGTGATCCGGCCTCTAACGGGCCCGGACATAGCGTGAGCGTGAAGGACCGCCGACTCGCCCGGACGCCCACGATAACCGAAACGGGCGCCCGGCCCGTCACCGCGGGCCGGCGGTGGACATCCCCTCGAGAGAGGCACCCGGATGGCTGAGCTGACGGTCAGGAGCACCCCGTGGATCGAGTCGGGCGACGCCCCGCCGCTCCCGCTCGACCGCGACCCCCGCGACATCATCTCCCAGGCGGTCGCCGACCCGCTCTACGACTACGACATCGTCCCCCTGACGTACACCAACTCGCGCTGGTCGGCGTTCTTCTACCGGGCCGACGAGGCCGACCTGCGGGGCATCCTCCCGAAGTGCCTCGAGCTCGAGGACGACGTCGTGGAGTTCTGGTACGTGGACCACCTCCACACCGGCGTCGGGCCCTACGGCGAGGTCGGGGTCACGATCGCCGCCAGCCACAAGGCGGGCGACGGCCGCACCTACTACGGCGGCTACTACCCGTACATGTGGCTCACCGCCGCGATCGGCGTCGCGGCCGGGCGCGAGCCCTTCGGGTTCCCGAAGAAGATCGCCTACATCGTCACCCTCGAGCACGGCGGCAAGGAGGACGACGGCTACGGCGGCTTCGGCAACGACTATTTCAACTTCACGATGGAACGGCGCGGCTACCTCGTGCACACGGCGACCGGGAAGTACGATGACGCCGAGCTGCCCGCCAAGCCGGCCTTTTACGGCGACCCCGCGTACGGGCGGATGAACCTGCGGCTCGTGACGGACCCCAGCCTGACAACGACCAAGTGGGACCTGACCTACATCCCGTCCGAGGTGACCCCGGCGCTCGCGGAGGGCATGGGCCGGCCCGAGACCGCGGGCCAGCACCGCTTCCAGCTCAAGCCGGAGTCGATCCGCACGGCCTCCGCGGGCGCGATCCGCAGCTGGATCCTCCAGGCGACCCCGTGGGACAACGTCGGCGCGCTGGTGCCGGTCAAGGAGCTGCTGGGGCTCATGAGCTTCAGCTTCGACCTGGTGATCCCCGGCGCCGAGACGATCTGGACGCAGACCATCGAGCGCTCGGCGGAGGACATCGGCGACCTCATGTTCGCCACTCCGTTCCAGTACACGATGCGCCACCGCTTCCCGAAGCCGCCCGGCGTCTAGCGGCGCTCCTCCCCGGGCCCCGGCGGACCTCGCCGGGGCCCGCTTCCCCGATCCCCGAATAAGGAGGGACCATGGAACGAGGCGACCCCCAACTGGTGGCCGCGCCGGTCTTCACGATCGGCTCGATCGCCCTCGCCTTTCAGCTCGTCGATTACGTCGGCCAGGCGGCGGTCGGTGCGCCGCTGGCGATCATCCTTGGCTGCACCGGCATCTTCCTCATCGTGTCGACGCTCTGGGCCGCCTATGCGGGGCAGTCCTTCGTGGCCTGCTTCGCAGGAACGTTCGGCGGGTTCTGGATCGGATATGGCCTGCTCGTGCTGGCGCTGATCCACGGCTGGTTCGCGATCCCGCCCGAGGACATCCAGCGCACCGTCGCGACCTTCGCCATCGCCTTCGCGTCGTTCTTCCTCTTCCTCGCGCTGGCGAGCCTTCGGCTACCGATCATCTATTTCCTCATCTTCATCCTGGTGGTCGCGGCGCTCTGCTTCGTCGCCGCCGCCTACCTGATGACGCCGGTCGACACCGACCTGCTCAAGGTCGCCGGCTACATCGTCTTCGTGTTCGCGGGCCTCGGCATGTTGCTGTCGTGGACCGTCATGAACCTCTCCCTGGGAGGCCCCGCCTTCCCACCGCTCGGGCCCACGGTCATCAGGCCGCGGCCCGCGCCGCCGCCGCCGCCAACGTAGGAGCGCGAGGGGCAGCCGTTCGACCCAAGGCGTTCACGTTTACCGCTCGCCCGCAGCGGTGCCGATCGACGGCGCGGGCAAGGGAAAGGCAGCCACGCAGGCGCCGGGCCGGCCGCATCGCGGCCGGCCCGGACGCGTTGCCCGGTTGGCCAGTTGGCCGTCCCCCGGTTGGCCAATTGGCCGCTGGACAGTTGGCCGCTTGGCCGCCGAGGCCCGCAGGGCCCCGGGCCAGCCGCGTGGCGACCGGCCCCGGGCGCCGCGGCGGTTCTAGGCCAGCGCCTCCTCGGTGATCACCGTGCCGGCCGGCGAGGCGTCCTTCAGGGTGCGGCCGATGACGCGGTCGTAGTCGAACGGCGCCATGCCGGTGCCGGGCCGCTTGAAGCCCAGGTCGTCCAGGGTGAGCGGCTGGCCGGCGACGACGTCGCGCTCGAGCACGATGGAGCGGCGGGCGAGCTGGCGGGCCGGCTGCTCGGAGTCGCGGACGCCGATCCACGGGTCCCCGCGAAGGACGGCGGCACGGTTGCAGGCCTGGACCATCTCGGCCAGCTCGAGCGGCGTGAC
>DATAGF010000038.1:0-2708 GCA_036257075.1 Miltoncostaeaceae bacterium | reverse complement strand
GGGGCGCCGCCCACGCGGGAGCAGCTCGAGCGCCTGGCGAGCGTGCTCGGGGTGAGCCCGTCCTACTTCGCCGAGTACCGGCTCTGGCGCGTCCGGGCCCTCCTGGACCCCGGCGTCGTCGGGTTCGACCGCGCGATGGCCAACTTCGCCCGGCTGCGCGCCGGCCGCGGGGAGCGCGTGCTGGACGACGCGGGCGCCCAGCTGGGCTCGCGCTATCCTCCCCCGGTCCCGAGGGAGTCCGAGGAGCGCGAATGAGCGAGAGCCAGGAGGCAGCCGAGGCGGTCGAGCAGCAGGAGGCGGAGGCGGCCGAGGAGCCGGCCGCCGAGGCCGACGAGGCCCCCGCCGCCGAGAGCGACGAGGCACCCGCGAAAGAGGCCGAGCGGGACCCCGCGGCCGAGGCGGAGCCCGAGCCCGCGCCGGCGGACGAGGTCGCGCCCGGCGAGTCCGAGCCTTCGGACGAGGTCGCGCCCGCCGAGTCCGAGCCTTCGGACGAGCCGGACCCCGAGATCCTGGCCGCCGAGGAGGAGCTGGCCGAGGAGGCCATCCCGACGCCCGTCGGGCCGGCATCGGGTCGCCAGGCCAAGGTCTTCCTCTGCGACCGCGGCCACCGCACGGTGTCGGTCTGGAGCGCCCCGACGACCTGTCACGCCCGCCCGACCCGGAGCGGAGGCGAGTGCGGCCGCCAGCTCTACCCGATCGGCGACCTGCCCGAGCAGGTCCAGAAGGCGCTCAACCCGCTCAAGGCCTCCAAGAAGGGACCGAAGGCCTAGTCTCCGCGCCCGGCCGGGAGCGGTTCAGCCGGCCTCGGCCTCCGCGACCATCCGCTCCATCTCCTCGAACCCCGGCTCCCAGACGCCAGGGTCCTCGAGGTCGACGCCGAGCGCCCCCAGGAGCTCAGCCGGCGCCATCGACCCGCCTGCCGCCAGGAAGGCGAGGTAGTCGCCGACGAAGGCCCCGCCGCGCTCGCGGTAGCGGGCGTACAGCGCCAGCGTGGCGAGGTGCGCGAACACGTAGGCGTAGGTGTAGAAGCGGGTCGAGATGAAGTGGGGGATGTAGGACCACCCCAGGCGGTAGCGCTCGGGAAGCAGGATCGAGTCGCCGTAGTACTTGGCGTTCTCCTCGAACCAGATGTCGGACAGGCGGTCCGGGGTGAGGGTGCCGCCCCCGTCGCGCAGCGCGTAGGCGCGCTGCTCGTAGCGGGTGAGCACGGTCTGGCGGAAGACGGTCGCGAAGGAGCCCTCGACCCGCTCGGCGAGCAGGGCCCGCCGGGTGGCCGGGTCGGCCTCGACGGCCATCAGGTGGTCGAACGCCAGCAGCTCGGCGAAGGTCGAGGGGACCTCGGCCAGCGCGATGCCGGTCCCGGCCGACAGGGCCGTCTGCTCCTCCGAGGCGAGCGTGAAGTGCATCCCGTGCCCCAGCTCGTGCGCCAGGGTCATGACGTCGTTCATCCGGTCGGTGAAGTTCATGAGGATGTACGGCGAGGCGTCCTGCGCGACCGGGGCGCAGAAGGCGCCGCCGCGCTTGCCGGCCCGCGGCTCGGCGTCCACGCGGCGCTCGTCGAAGAAGCCCCCCGCGATGCCGGCGACCCGGGGCGAGAAGCGGCCGAACGAGTCGTCGATCAGCTGCCGGGCCTCCGGGTAGTCCACCGCGCGGAACTCGCCGACCGGCGCGTACTGGTCGTGCAGCTCGAGGCGGTCGAGGCCGAGGATGCCGGCCTTGACGGCGAACCAGCGGTGGGCGATCCCGTAGTGGCGCTCGACCGCGTCGAGCATGTGGTCGACGACGTCTCCGGGCAGCTCGTTACGCAGGTGGGTCGGCTCCATGGGGGAGGAGTAGTGGCGCAGGCGGTCCATCGCGAGGCGGTCGCCGACGAGCGTGTCGTAGCTGTGCGCGAGCGTGTCGGCGTGCGGCTCCAGGCCCTCGTAGAGCGCCTCCAGGGCGCGGCGACGGAGGTCGCGGTCGGGGTCGCGTACGTGGGCGAGCAGGCGGTCGATCGTGTGCGGCTCCGGCCCCTCGCCGGCGTCGAAGGGCACCTCCAGGGTCGAGGTGATGCGGCCGAAGAGCGTCTGCCACGCGCTGACGGCGGCGGGGCCCCGCTCAGCGAGCATGCGCTCCTCGGGCTCGGAGAGCGTGTGGGGAGCGAAGCGGCGCAGCGCGATGAGGTAGTGGCGGTCGCGCACGACCTCGGGGGAGTCGTAGAGCTCGCGGGCGCGCTCCTCGGGCAGCGCGATCCACTCCAGGTCGAAGAATCGCAGCGCGTTGGCCGCCTCGACCAGCGCCCGGTCGACCGCGACCGACAGGTCCTTGTTCTCCTGCGAGCTGACGTCCACCGACTCGCGCAGGTTGGCGTAGGAGGAGACCCGCGAGAGCTCGTTGTCGATCACCGCCAGCTCCTCCAGCGCCTCGGCGAGGCCGGGGGCGTCGATGGTCTCGAGGGCCCCGCGGTAGCGCGACTCGAAGGCGCGGGCGCGCTCGAGGCCCGCGTCCAGCCGCCGGCGCGCCTCGTCGGCGTCCCCCACCAGCGGCGACAGGTCCCAGTGGATCCCCGCCGCCCTCGGGCCGCTGGGGGCCGGGGCCGCGTCGGTCGAGGTCGTCACGGCCTCAACGTACCCGATCGCCTCGGCGTCACGCCGCAAGGAGCCGGTCGACGGCCTCGGGCGGCAGGGGCGGGGTGCCGGTCTCGCCGGGGAGCACGCCCTCGCCGGGCC
>DATAGF010000036.1:0-5779 GCA_036257075.1 Miltoncostaeaceae bacterium | reverse complement strand
CCCCAGGTGCCCATGCTGGTCGACGGCCGTCTGGCCGTCTGGGACCGTCGCCGCATCCTCGCCTACCTGGCCCAGACCTACGGCGGCGAGACCGGGGGGACGCCCTACCGCGAGATGCCGTCCTACGCCGGCGGGGTCTGCGCCGTCGACGCCGGTGAGGCCTGCGCGTGACCTCCGTCTCGCCCCTGACCGCCGGCGTGCGCCGCGCCCTGCCGCCGCCGTGCGTGAGCTGCGTCTTCTGGCAGCACGACCGCATCACGACCGACGAGCGGCGCAAGGAGGCCTGGGTCGAGGCCTTCGGGCGCCGCCACGGCGCCTTCGGCCGGGTGCTCCACGACGCCGACGGCTTCCAGGGCATGGTGCAGTACGGCCCGTCCGGGGCGTTCCCGCGCGCGCTCGGCATGCCCGCCGGGCCGCCCGGGCGCGACGCCGCCCTGGTCACGTGCACCTTCCTCGAGGCGGCCGACCCGGCGGGCGCCTGCGAGCGCCTGATGCTCGAGGCGCTCGCCGACCTGAAGGCGCGGGGCTTCCGGGCCGTCGAGGCGTTCGCCCTCCGCTACCCCGAGGAGGTGGGCGAGCAGGCCCGCTTCGTCGGCCACCACACCCTCTTCGACCGCGACTTCCTGGAGGGCCTCGGGTTCCTCCCCATCCGCAGCCAGGGCCAGGTGGCGCTGATGCGCATCGGCCTCGGCGGCCTGGTCCCCGGGACCGGGCTGGCCGAGCGGGCGCGCCGCGCCATCGCGCGGTCGCTCCCGGCGGCCGGCCACCCCGCCCCGGCCTGACCGTGCGGGCGGGCGCCGCTCGGATCGCGAGCGCCGCCCTCGCCGCGCTGGCGCTGGCGGCGGCGGCGACGCCCGCCGCCGGGGCGGACCCGGCGGCCGGCGCCCTCGAGGGGGCCGACGTCTACGTGAGCCCCCGCGCACTCGGCCCGGCCGCGCCGGCCGCCAAGGCCGAGCTGGCCGAAGCCGCCGACCGCTTCGGCGACGCGGGCCAGCCGGTCAAGCTGGCGATCGTCGCCGGCCCCGCGGGCGCGCCGTCGATGCTGGTCTACGCCCGCCGACTCGCCGGGGACGTCGCGTCCGGCGAGACGCTGGTCGTGACCGCTCCCGGACGGCCGGTCATCGCGGTGGGCCCGCGGCCCCCGGCCGACATCACCCGGCGGCTGCGGGCCGACCGGGTGGGAGCGATCGCGGACCCGGTCGATCGCGTCCTTCGCGCCGCCGAGCTGGCCGTCCCGCCGCCGCCCGACGACGAGCGCGCGGGGACGCGGGCGATCCTCGTCCTGCTGGGGCTGGCGGCGCTCGGGGCGGCCTGGGCCGTCGCCTGGGGCGCCCGGCGCCAGGGCCGGGCCGAGCGCGAGCAGATGCTCGAGGCGCGCGCGGCGGCGGCCGTCCGTCTCGACGCGGTCGGCGCCCGCGCCGGGGCCGTCATGAGCCGGCTCGACCTACCGCCCGGCGCCCGCGCCGACGCCGAGCTTGCCATCGCCGCCCACGACGAGGCCGCCGCAGGGCTGCGAGGGGCGCGTCGCCCGGAGGACGTCGAGCGCGTCGTCCCCCGCATCGACGAGGCGTTCGCGGCGCTGTCCCGCGCCTGCGCGGCCGTCGGCGAGCCGCCGCCCGAGGACGACCCCTTCGCCGGCCTCTGCGCCGCCGATCCGGCCCACGGCCCCTCGGTCGCCGAGGCCCGCATCGACGGCGGCGCCGACCCGGCCGAGGTCTGCGCCGCATGCGCCGAGCAGTCGGCCGCCGGGCGCCCGCCCCGTGCCCGCCTGATTCCCATCGGGGGCCGGCCGGCGCCCTACACCGAGGTCCATCCGGACCGGCCCGACGAGCCCTGAGGCCGCGGGCGGCGGGAGGTGACGCCCTAGCGGTCCTCGGTCCGGGCGAGGACCGGCTTGAGGTCGAGGATGGGCGTGCCGTCCAGGGCCTCCAGGCTCTCGACGCGGACGCGCGCGCCCTCGACGGCGGTGATCCTCACCCGGTGGAGGCCGATCGGGTTGGGCCGGTCGGGGGAACGGGTGCTGAAGACGCCCTGGAGGGGACGGGAGGGGTCGCTCCGCGGGTGCACCCGGAGGACGTCCCGGCGCGCGCGGTCGAGCCAGGTGAGCAGGAGCAGCTCGTCGGCCGGTCGCAGGTCGCGCAGGCCGTCGACGACCTCGTCGTCGAAGACGAGCCACGCCTCGGGGGCGCCCTCGTCGGCCTGCCGGGGCGCGCGCTCGCGGTCGGTCAGCGCCGACTCGACCCGCCCGATCGGCCGCAGCTCGACGCGGCCCGGCGCTCCACCCTCCACCTGGAGCCGCTTCGCCGGCGCCGCCGCGCCCCCTGCCGGCTTGGCCGAGCCTGAACCGTCGCGCTCAGATGCGGCGCTCCGCGGCCGATGACATCTCCCATGGACCCGGCGCGCGACTTCCTCACGCCGCACACGGACGCGACCCGCCTCGTGCCGGCGGACCGGCCGCGGCCCAGGCGCGGGCGGTGGATGGCGCTGGCCCGCGGGGTCGGCTTCGTGGCGCTGGTCGTGACCGTCTGCTCCCCGCTGTGGGGCCTGGCGGTCTTCTTCACGCTCCACTAGGCGCCGGGCGCGGCCGGCGTCATCCGGCCGCCGGGCCTGACGACCGACAGGATCGTCATCGCCAGCACCGTCGCGCCCTGGCAGGCGACGGCCGCGATCAGCGTCCAGCGGGCGTCGCTGGCGGCGGGCGGGCGTGCCTCCGTGACGTCGAGCAGCGTCCCGATGCTCGACCCGGTGAGCCGGACGAGTCCATCCCCGCGGCGTTCGGCCGCTGGATCCTCTCCCAGCGGGGGCTGCGAGCTGATCGCCGCAGAGACGGGCGCCCGGCCCGGTGACATCCGGCCATGGGTCACGGCGAACGCCCTGCTCGGCGTCCACCGCGCCCTGATCGGCTACGCCAGGGAGCGCATCCTCGCCGGCGCGGAGAACCCGAGGCTGGCCCGCGAGGTCCGCGCTCAGGCGGAGGACGCGCTCGCCGCCGTGGAGAGCGGCTTCGGCGCCGAGCGCGCCAGCGGGGCGAGCAGCAGGCGCTGAACGCCGGCGCTCAGGAGGGGCGCGTGGGCCTCGCGCTGGTAGGTCACGGCGAGGCGGGCGAGGTCGCGGAGGTCCCTCGGCAGGCCCCGGCGCGTGAGGCGCCCGGCGTGGGCGAGCGCCACCACCTCGGCGAGCATCCGCTCCATCGCCAGCGCGGGGCGGACCTCGACGCGCAGGCGAGCCTCGTCCGGGCCCGGGTTGGCGAAGGAGTGGGCAACCCCTGGCGCGACCTCGACGACGTCGCCGGGGCCGGCGTGCAGGGTGCGCAGCCCGAGGCGGAAGCGCATGCGCCCGTCGACGACCTCGAAGCGCTCGGTCTGGACGGGGTGGACGTGCGGGATCGGGACGGCGCCGCCGGCGCGGAGGGCGAAGTCGAACGCGAGCAGCTCGCCACCGGTGCTGGCCGCGGTGTGGGTGAAGGCGAAGCGCTCGCCCGTCACCGGGTTCTCGAGCGTGTCGCCGGGGAGGATGGGGCGGTCATGTGTGCTCATGGCGCGGAGTCAAGCCGAGCGCGCCGAGACGATCCATAGTTGATTCGCTCGACATCATTCGCGATCGTCTAGGCTGCGTTCATGGACGCGGTGGCGGGACTGCTCGACGGCCCCCGGGCCCGCGGGGCCTTCCTGCTGCGCTCGAGCATGGATCCGCCCTGGTCGCTGCGCATCGAGGACGAGGCGCCGCTGACCCTCGTCGCCGTGGTCCGGGGCGAGGCCTGGCTGCTGCCGGACGACGACGCCGCCGAGCGCCTGGGCTCCGGAGACGTCGCGGTCATCCGCGGCCCGGATCCGTACACGGTGGCCGACGCCCCCGCGACCGAGCCGCAGGTCCTGATCCTCCCGGGCCAGCGCTGCGTGACCCCCGAGGGCCGCGAGGTCAGCGGCATGGGCGACCTCGGCGTGCGCACCTGGGGCAACAGCGCGGACGGCGCCACGGTGCTGCTGACAGGCACCTACCCGCTCGAGGGCGAGGTCAGCGGCCGCCTGCTGCGGGCGCTGCCGCCGCGCCTGGTGATGGCCGGCGACGCCTGGGACTCGCCCCTCATCCCGCTGCTCGCGTCCGAGATCGTCGTCGACCAGCCGGGGCAGGAGGCGGTGCTCGACCGGCTGCTCGACCTGCTGCTCATCGCCGTCCTGCGAGCCTGGTTCGCCCGCCCCGAGGCGGAGGCGCCGGGCTGGTACCGGGCGTACGCCGACCCGGTGGTGGGCCGGGCGCTGCGGCTGCTGCACAACGCGCCCGAGCACCCCTGGACGCTCGCCGAGCTCGCCGTCGCCTGCGGCGCCTCGCGGGCGGCGCTCGCCCGCCGCTTCAGCGAGCTGGTGGGCGAGCCGCCGATGGCCTTCCTCACCGGCTGGCGCATCGCGCTGGCGGCCGACCTGCTGCTGGAGCCGGGCGCCACCGTCGGCTCGGTCGCGCCGCGGGTCGGCTACCGGAGCCCGTACGCCCTGAGCACCGCCTTCAAGCGGGTCCGGGGCGTGAGCCCCCAGGAATTCAGGACCGCGGCGCGCGCGGCGTGATCAGAGCCAGCCTCGCGTGACAAGCGACTCGGCGATCTGCACGGCGTTGGTCGCGGCGCCCTTTCGCAGGTTGTCGCTGACCACCCAGAGCGCGAGGCCGCGCGGGTGGGAGGCGTCCTCGCGGATGCGCCCCACCAGCACCTCGTCGCGGCCGGCGGCCTCGCGCGGCAGCGGGTAGCGGGAGGCGGCGGGCTCGTCCACCAGCGCCACCCCGGGCGCCGCCATCAGCAGGTTGCGCGCGTCGTCGGCGGTCAGCTCGTCGACCGTCTCGACGTTCACGGCCTGGGAGTGGGCGTAGAGCACCGGCACCCGGACGCAGGTGGCGCTCACCCGCAGCCCCGGCAGCCCGAGCATCTTGCGCGTCTCGTCGGCCACCTTCCGCTCCTCGCCGGTGGAGCCGTCGGGGCCGAAGTCGCCGATGTGGGGGAGGACGTTGAAGGCGATCGGGTGCGGGTAGACGGCGGGCTCGGGCTCGTCGCCGGCCAGCAGCCCCGCGGTCCCCTCCAGCAGCTCGGTCACCGCCGCCTGGCCGGTGCCGCTGACGGACTGGTAGCTCGAGACCACCACCCGCTCGAGGCCCACCGCGTCGGCGATCGGCTTCAGCGCGACGACCAGGGGCGCGGCGACGCAGTTCGGGTTGGCGACGATCCCGCTGTGCCCCTGGAGGGCCTCCTCGTTGACCTCGGGCACCACCAGCGGCACCGCCGGGTCCATCCGGAAGGCGCTGGAGTTGTCGATCACGACCGCCCCGGCCTCGACCGCCGCGGGGGCGAACTCTCGCGAGCGCGTCGCGCCGGCCGAGAAGAGGGCGATCTGGATGTCCTCGAAGGCGTCCTCGGCGAGGCGCCGGACGGTGCGCGGCCGGCCGAGGTAGTCGAGCTCGGCGCCCTCGCTGCGCGCCGACGCAAGCGGCCGCAGCTCCGTCACCGGGAAGCCGCGCTCCTCCAGCACCCGCAGCATCGTCCCGCCCACGGCGCCGGTGGCGCCGACGACGGCGACGTTAAACATCGGCGCGCGAGAGGGCCTGGCGCGCCTCGCGGCGGGCGGCCTCGCTCGCCAGGTCGAAGGCGTCGTGGAGCGCGCGCACCGCGCGCTCGACCTCGCGCCGGTCGATGACCACCGTGATCCGGATCGTGCTCGTGTCGATCATCTGGAGGTTGATCCCCTCCTCGGCGAGCACGCGGAACATCTTGGCCGCCACGCCGGGCTCAGACTTCATG
>DATAGF010000027.1:0-5920 GCA_036257075.1 Miltoncostaeaceae bacterium | reverse complement strand
GCTCCGCACCGGGCTCTGGGGACGGGGTGAAAGTGGGCGAGGGGGGACTCGAACCCCCAAGCTCATGCGAGCACTAGACCCTGAACCTAGCGTGTCTACCAATTCCACCACTCGCCCAGGCATCCTGCCCGGCCAGCGTACCACGGCCCCCCGGCCGCCCCCGGTCACCGGGCCGCGCAGGGAACGCCGCCGCCATGGTGGAAGATCCCTGTCCGTGACCCCGCACGCCACCCACGACCGGCTCGCCCTGGGGCGCTACCTCCTGGGCCCGGCCATGGGCCGCGGGGCGACGGCCGTGGTGCACCGCGCCCGCGACCTCGCGACCGGCGAGGAGGTGGCAGTGAAGGCGGTCCCGGTGGAGCTGGGGCTGGCGCCGCGGGTGGGCGCCGAGGTGCGGGCCGCGAGCCGGCTCGACCACCCCTGCATCGTCGCCCTGCGCGACTGGGGGGAGGACCGCGAGTGCCTCTACCTGGTCTGGGAGCTCGTGGAGGGGCCGTCGCTCCTGGAGGTGCTCCGGCGCGGCGACGGCCTCGGCGACCGCGGCGCCGTGCGCATGGGCGAGGACGTGCTCTCGGCCCTCGCCCACGCCCACGCGCGCGGGGTGGTCCACCGCGACGTGAAGCCGGCCAACATCCTGCTCGGGCCGGACGGCCGCGCCCGCCTGTCGGACTTCGGCATCGCCCGCCTCTCTGGCGAGCGCGGCCTCACGCTGACCGGCGGCGTGGTGGGCACGGTCGCCTACATGGCGCCCGAGCAGGCGCGCGGCGAGGGGGCGGGGCCGGCGTCGGACGTCTACTCGGCCTGCCTGGTGGTCTACGAGGCGCTCACCGGGGGGAACCCGATCGCCGGCGGGTCGCCGGCCGAGACCGCGCGCCGCGCCGCGGCCGCCGCCGTCCCGCCGACCGGCCGCGCGCGCCCGGACCTCCCCCGCCGCCTCTGCGCGGCGCTCGACGCCGGGCTCGAGCGCGACCCCGCCGCCCGCCCGGACGCCCGCGAGATGGCCGACCGGCTCGCCGAGGCCCGCGGCGGGCTGGGCACCGCGGCGCGGCGGCGGGGGGAACGGGCGCTGCCGGCCGTCGCCTGCGCCGCCGGGGGCGCCGCCCTCGCCGCGGCCGGCCTGGCGGCCGCCGACGGGCAGCTGGCGCGGCACCTGTCGGCGGAGTGGCGCCCCGGGGTGGCGGTCGCCGCCATCGTCCTCTCGGCGCTCCTCTTCGCCTGGCGGCCGCGCGCGGCGGCGGTCGTGGCCGTCGCGGCCGGGTCGCTGCTCGTCGGCCTCGCGTCGCCGGCGGCCGCGGCGATCCTCGGGGCGATCGCCCTGCTCGTGGTCGTGACGGGCTGGCGGACGGGACGGCTGCTCCTGCTGCCCGCCGCGGCGCCGGCGCTGTTCGCCATCGGCCTCGGGCCGCTCTATCCGGCGCTGGCGGGCCTGGTCCCGCGCTGGCCGGCGCGCCTGTGGGCGGCCGCCGCCGGGATGGTCGCGGCGCTCGCCTGGCAGACCGCCGCCGGCACCGAAGGGCTGCTGGCCGGGGGCGGGCCCCTGCCGTCGGCGGTGGGCGGGCTCGACGAGGGCGCGTCGCCGGAGGCGGCCGGGAGCGCCCTCTGGGACCCCCTCGCCGACCAGCCCGACTCGCTCGTGCAGGCCGGCGTGCTCGTCGCCGCCGCCATGTGCGTCCCGCTCGTTCTGCGGGCGCGGCCCGGCGGCCCGCGGCTGGCCGCCTGCGCGGCCTGGGTGGCGGGGGTCGCCATCGCCCTGGCGACCACGGCCCCGAACGCGGCGGACGCCGTGGCGGCGACCGTGCCGGCGGCCGTGATCGTGCTCGGGTGGGCGATGCGGCCCTGGCGGGTCCTGCGCCGGCGCGTGCCCGCGAGGGCGTCCGCTACGCTGCGGAATCCGACCGCATGAGCCTCCTGCGCGACATTGAGCAGAAGATCGAGGGACTCTTCGAGCGCAGCTTCCGGCGGGCGTTTCGGAGCAGCCTGCAGCCGGTGGAGCTCGCCCGGAAGCTGGCCCGCGAGATGGAGGACCACAAGACGGTCTCGGTCTCCCGGGTCTACGTCCCCAACGAGTTCACCGTCTTCCTGGCGCCCCAGGACCGGGAGAGCTTCGCCAGCTACGAGCAGTCGCTGACGAGGGAGCTGGCCGCCTACCTCGACGCCCACGCCCGCACGGCCGGGCTGTCGCTCGTCGCGCCCCCGACGGTGGCCCTGATCACCGACACCGACCTGCGGGTCGGCGAGTTCGGCATCTCGTGCCGCATGGCCGAGGCGCCGCCCGCCGAGCCCGCCCCCGCCCAGGCGCCTGAGGCGGCGGCTGCGGCCGAGGACCGGCCCGCGGCTGCCGAGGCGGCGGCCCCCGTCGAGACGCCGGCCCCGGTCGAGGTCCCGGCGCCCGAGCCGGTCCCGCCGGCGGTCACGCCGCCCCCGCCCCCCCGGCCGTACCAGCCCCTGGAGGGCGTCAGCGGCACCCAGGTGATCTCAGCCCAGGAGGCCCGCGACGCGGGGCTCACCCCGGAGGCGATGACGCTGGTGATGGGCGTCAAGCGCCATAAGGTCACCAAGCGCGTGAGCACCCTGGGCCGCAGCCGCGACTGCGACGTGGTCGTGCCCGACCCGAACGCGAGCCGCGTCCACGCCGAGATCCGCCACGTCGGGCTCGACTACTACCTCGTCGACATGGGCAGCACCAACGGCACCGAGGTCAACGGCCAGGTGGTCAAGCGGCACGCGCTTGCCGACGGTGACACGATCGTGATGGGGACCACCGAGATCCACGTCGAGCTGGCATGACCGAGACCGGCCTGATCATCGCCGAGGTCGTGTTCCTCGTGCTCCTGTACGCGTTCGTCTGGGCGATCGTCCGCAGCGCCAGCCGGCAGCTCACCGGCTCCCCGACGCCGCCCCCGCCGCCGCCGGCCGCGCCCGAGCCCCAGCGCGCCGAGCGCGAGCCCGCCATGGCGGCCGCCCCCGCCGCCCCCGCGGCACCGGAGCCGTCCGTGGCGCCGCTCCCGCCGCCCGTCGAGATCCCGGAGCCGGCGCCCGTGCCCGCCGCCACCGGCCGCTCCGAGGACGTGACCGGGGCCGCGGAGGGGGACAGCGGGCCGCTCGACCTGTCGGCCAACCTCGACCCCCGCCTGGTCGTGGAGAGCTCGCCGTCGCTGACCGAGGGCCAGGAGATCGCCCTCGCGGGCGGCATCACGATCGGTCGCTCCGAGGCGGCCGACGTCACGATCGCCGACCAGTTCGTCTCGCACATGCACGCGCGCGTGACCCGCCGCGGCGCCTACCACTTCGTCGTCGACCTCGGCTCCACGAACGGCACCTTCCTGAACGACCGGCGCATCGAGAGCGACGCGCAGCTCAAGGTGCGGGACACCCTGCGGATCGGGCAGAGCATCCTCCGCTACGAGGAGTAAGGGTCCGCGATGGCGTCCGAGGGCACCGCGGGCGGCGAGCTGGCCCTGGTGGAGCTGGCCGACCTGTCCGACACGGGGCGCGTGCGCCGGCACAACGAGGACCGCTCGCTCAGCCGGCCGCCGGTGATCGCCGTCGCCGACGGCATGGGCGGCGCCAAGGCGGGCGAGGTCGCGGCCCAGCTCGCCGTCGAGGAGGTCGCCCGTCTCCCCGAGCCTGTGGCGGTCGCCGACGTCCGCGCGGCCGTCGGCCGGGCCAACGCCGCGATCCGGCGGATGGCCCGCGACGACCCCGACAAGAGCGGCATGGGCACCACCTTCACCGCCGCCATGCTCGAGGACGGCCGCCTCGACGTCGTGCACGTCGGCGACTCCCGGGCCTACCTCTGGCGCGACGGCAGGCTGCGTCAGCTCACCGAGGACCACTCCGTCGTGGCGGAGCTGGTTCGACGCGGCAGCATCAGCCCCGAGGACGCCGAGACCCACCCGCACCGCAACGTGATCACCCGAGCCCTCGGCGCGGAGCCCGAGGTCGCGGTCGACACCTTCTCGGAGTACCTGCGCGACGGCGACGTCGTGCTCCTGTGCAGCGACGGCCTCTCCTCGTACGTCTCCGAGGAGGACATCACAACCGCCCTCGCCGACGCGGTCACGCTCGCCGACGCCGCCAAGGCGCTGGTCGAGCGCGCCAACGGCGCCGGCGGCACGGACAACGTCACCGTCGTGCTGGCGCGCGTCGGCGTGGTGGGCGACGGCGCGAGCGGCTCGACCGCGGAGGTCCCGGTCATCGACGCGCCGGGCGCCGAGCCCGAGCCCGCCGCGACCGCCGAGCTCAAGGTCCTCGGCGGGGTCCACGGCGCCGCGGGCCGCGGCGGCACCGGCACCAGCCGGCGGCCGCGGGTCCTCGAGCCCGTGAAGCGGCGCAGGCGCGTGCGCTGGACGCCGGTCCTCGCGGCGGCGGCCGTGGTCGTGGCCCTCGCGATCGGCGCCGTCGCCTGGATCGCCAGCCGCTCGTACGTGGTCGAGGAGTCCCCCGACGGCAACGTGCAGGTCGCCCACGGCCTGCCCTTCGACGTCCTCGGCCTCGACCTCTCGTCGTCGTGGCAGGAGATCGGCGTGTCCGCCGAGGCCGTCCGGGCCTCCGAGCCGGAGGCCCTCTCCCAGGGCGCGCAGGGCCAGGGCGAGGCGGTGGGCGACGCGGCGGGGCTGGTGTGGCGCTACGCCCTCCCGGAGACGCCGGCGGTGCGGACGCCGGCGCGCGACACCGCCCCGGAGCGCCCGCCGGCGCCGGCGGGCCAGGAGCAGTCGCCCGGGTGATCTCGCCCCGCACCCGCGAGCTGGGGTTCCTGATCCCGGCCGGGCTCCTGGGGCTCGTCGGGCTGGCGTCGGTCGCGAGCGCCCGCGCCGACTCCTTCGACCCCGGGCCGGTGGCCGGCGCCCTGGGCGTGTTCGCCGTCTTCCTCGCGATGCACGTCGCCCTGCGCCTGCGGGCCCCGCTGGCCGACCCCTACCTGCTGCCGGTCGTGGGCCTGCTCACCGCGATCGGGCTCGTCGAGCTCGACCGCATCAGCCCCGAGCTCGCCGCGGACCAGGCGGCCTGGGTGGCGGTCGGCGGCGCCGTCTTCATCGGCGTGATCTTCGCCCTGCCCGACCACCGCGTGCTGGAGCGCTATCGCTACCTGATCGGCCTCACCGGGGTCGGGCTGCTGGTGATCACGATGATCTTCGCCACCCGCATCAACGGCGCCCGCCTGTGGATCGAGATCGGCGGCGGCCAGACGATCCAGCTCGGCGAGGTGGCCAAGGTCCTGATCGTGATCTTCCTGGCCGCCTACCTGCGCGACAAGCGCGAGCTGCTCGCCGTCCCGACCCGGCGGGTGCTGGGCGTGCCGACGCCCCCCATGTCCGCGCTCGGCCCGGTGCTGGTCTTCCTCGCGGCCTGTCTCGCGCTCGTCGCCGTGCTCAACGACTTCGGCACGGCGCTGCTCTTCCTCGGCGTCTTCCTCGCCATGATCTACCTCGCCAGCGGGCGGGCCGCCTACACGGTCTTCGGGCTCGCGCTCTTCCTCGTCGGCTCGGCGGCCGTCTATACGGTCGTGCCGCGGATCGAGAGCCGCGTGCAGAACTGGCTGTCGCCCTTCGACGACGCTCAGGACCAGGGCTTCCAGCTCGTGCAGTCGCTCTACGCGCTCGCCGAGGGCGGCGTGCTCGGCCCGGGCCTCGGCCGCGCCTTCCTCGTCAACGCCGACGGCTCGACGGTGGTGCCGGCGCTGCCGACCGACTTCATGTTCTCGGCGGTCGCGACCGAGCTCGGCTACGTCGGCGGCGTCGGCATCCTGCTCGGCTTCCTCGTGGTGATCCAGCGCGGCTTCGTCATCGCCGCCGGCGCCAACGACGGCTTCTCGAAGCTGCTGGCGGGCGGCCTGACGGCGACGATCGGCCTGCAGGCGCTGATCATCATCGGCGGCGTGATCCGGCTGATACCGCTGACCGGCGTGACGCTGCCGTTC
>DATAGF010000026.1:0-10688 GCA_036257075.1 Miltoncostaeaceae bacterium | reverse complement strand
CATGGTCGCCGCGCTCGAGGCCGGCCCGGACGGCGCGACGGCGGTCCTGCCGGCCGTGGCGGGCGGCCCGCTCCGGCTGGAGGAGGACACGGCCCGCCACCCGCGCCGCCGCCGCGGCCGGATGCTGTGGGGCGCCGCCCTCGTGGCCGCCGTCGCCGCGGCGGCGATCGCGGCGTTCGTCCTCCTGGGCCCGATCTCCGGCGACGGCGGGTCGGCGGCGCCCGACGCGGCGCCGCTGGCCTTCGCGGCGGTGCGCGACTACGACCCCCAGGGCGCCGACCAGAGCGAGCGGCCGGACCTGGTCACGGCTGCCTACGACCGCGACCCCGAGACCGCGTGGTACACGGAGAACTACGAGGTCACGCCCGAGTTCGGCGGCCTCAAGGACGGGGTCGGCCTGGTCATGCGCCTGACCGGGCCCGCCGTCGCCACCGAGATGATCGTGAGCTCGCCCACCCCAGGCGCCCGCTTCCAGGTGCTGGGCCCCGACCGGAACGGTGAGCGGGAGGTCCTCGCAGAGGACGAGTTCACAGGCGGGCGGCAGGTCGTCCCGCTGGCGCGGACCCAGCCCGCCGAGGCCTACGTCCTCTGGATCACCATGCTCGTCCCCGACGGCCAGGGCCGCTACTGGGCGGGCGTCGGGGAGGTGCAGCTCAGGGGCGTGCCGAACAGCACCTGACGATGCCCGTCGTCAGCTTCGAGGAGAGCCTGCGCGACCTCGAGGAGCGCCTCGCCGCCCAGCGCGGCCGCGGCCGCCGCCTGTCGCCCCGCAGCCAGGCCGCCTACCTCAAGGACGCCCGCCGCGTGGCGGCGTGGCTCGAGGAGCGCGGCGTCGCCGGGCCGGCGGCGGTCACGCCCTCGGCGGTCGAGGCGGCCTTCCGCGGCCTGGGCTGGTCGCCCGCCAGCCGCGCCCGCGCGATCACGGCGCTGCGGGAGTGGCTCGCCCCCCACCACCCGCCGGGCCGCTCCCCCGTCGACCTGATCGACCGGCCTCGGCCCGCGCCCCCGCCGGTGCCGAGGCTGTCGCAGCGCGACGCGGCGGCGCTCGTGGACGGCGCCGGGCGCGCCGGCGCGGGCGGGGCGGTGGCCGAGGCCCTGGCCCTGCGCGACCGCGCCCTCATGGAGGTGCTCTACGGCAGCGGCCTGAGGCGGCAGGAGGCATGCGACCTCGTGCTGGCCGGGCTGGACTTCGAGCACGAGGCGCTGCGGGTAGTGGGCAAGGGCGGCCGAGCCCGCACGGTGCCGCTCACCGAGCCGGCCGTCGCCGCCCTGCGGGCCTGGCTGGCGACCGGCCGGCCGAGGCTCGTGGCCGGGCGCCCGCCGCCGGCGGCCACCCGGGCCCCGGTCTTCGTCTCGCGCTCCGGCCGGGCGCTCGACGGCTCGACGGTCTACCGCGTGGTCGCGCGCGAGCTGCGCGCAGCGGGCCGGGCCGGCGGCCCGCACCTGCTGCGCCACGCCGCGGGGACGCACCTGCTGGAGGGGCCCGCCGGGCGCGACGGCGCCCACCTGCGCGTCGTGCAGGAGGTGCTCGGCCACGCCAGCCTGGCGACCACCCAGCGCTACACCGGGGTGACCACGAAGGCGATGCAGGCCGCCCTGCGGCGCGGCCACCCGCGGGGATGAGACCCCGACACATCCTCCTCGTCCTCGGCGGCTCTCAGCGGCCGCCGGTCCTCGTCGGATGATCGATCCCGACGGCTTCGCCCGCCTGGCCACGGCGTTCCTCGCGACGCGCGAGAACCCGAACACGCGGGCGGCGTACACCCGCGACCTCGCGGCGCTGGCCGAGGCGCTCGGCGCGCCCGCGCCGGAGGGGGCCGGCCCGGCGTTCGGGGTCGAGGACGACCCGGCCGCCCGCGCCGCGGCCGAGGCGCTCGCCGCCCTCCCGCTCGACTGGTGGCAGCGCTGGCGCGACGCACTGCCCGGCCGGCTGTCGACCCGCCGCCGGCGGGTCGCCGCCGCGCGGGCCTTCTGCCGCTGGTGGGCGCGCGCCTTCGCCCTCGAGAACCCGGCCCGCGATCTGCGCCCGCCGGCCGCCCCGGGCGAGGGCGGCCAGGAGCCGATCGGGCGCGAGGTGGTCGCGCTCTCGCCCGCGGCCGTCCGCGCGATGTGCGAGGCGGCCGCCGGGCCCGGGCAGCTCGGCGCGCGCACCGCGGCGCTCGTCGAGATCCTCTACGGCTGCGGCCTGCGGGCGAGCGAGGCCGCGGCCCTCGACCTGTCGGCCTGCCACCTCGACGATCCGGACGACCCCTTCCTGCTCGTCGAGGGCAAGGGCGGCCGGCGCCGGGCGGTGGCCGTGCCGCGCCAGGCCCTGGCGCGCCTGCAGGCCTACCTGCGCGTGGGGCGGCCCGAGCTGCGGGCGCGCGACCGGCGCCCGCGGCGCGACCAGGCCCGCCACCGCGACGCCGACGCCGTCTTCCTGAGCGCGCGCGGCCGGCGCCTCGGGCGCGCGGCGGTGTGGCGCATCGTGACCGACGTCGCCGACCGCGCCGGGCTGCGGGACGGCGGCGCGCGCGTCTTCCCGCACGCCCTGCGCCACTCCTGCGGCACCCACCTGATCCAGTCCGGCGTGGACATCCGCTACGTCCAGGCACACCTGGGCCACGCCTCGCCCGTCACCACCGAGGTCTACACGCACGTCACCGCGGCCCATCTGCGCGAGGACTTCGACCGCGCCCACCCGCGGGCGCGGGCGGCGGGGCGGCCTACCGCCGGGTGACCCGCACCACGACCCCGGCGCGGTCGCGCAGCCCGTCGCCGATGAGGACGGCCCGGACCCGGTAGCGCCCCGGCCTCGTGTCCCGCGGCAGCCGGATCAGCAGCGGGCCGGGCGTCGGGCCGGAGAGCTTCTTTATCGCACGGACGAACCCGCCCGAGAGCGGCTGGGTCGTCACGACGGCGTTGCCCCGGCGGCTGATCTGGAGCCGCACCCGGTTCGGGCCGGCGGCCTCGAGCGTCAGCCCTCCCGGCTGGGGGACCGGGTAGTCGACCCCGGTGGCCGACGCGCCCGGGCTCGCGAGGTGCGCGCGGTACTGGGCGACCCAGTCCCGCGCCGCGGCGGCGTCGTGCAGGCCGTAGGCGCCGGGGCCGCGCGAGAGGAGCTCGCGCCCCGCGGGGGTCGAGCGGGCGCGCGCCCAGAGCTCGGCCTGGCCCAGGCCGCCGTCGACGCCGAGGATCAGGCGCAGCTCGCCGCGGCCCGCCGGCCAGCGGGCGAGCCAGCGCGTCGGGGCCGTGGCCATCTCGCGCGGCGGCAGCGGGGTGAGGTCGCCCCGGTAGGTCAGGAGGTACGTGGCACGCCCGCGGCTGAGCGCGTCCACCAGCGCGGCGAGCCGGGCCGGCAGGGGCCGCCTGGGGTCGGCGCGCGCCACCTGCTCGACCAGCGCCGGGCCCGCGTAGAAGACGACGCGCCGCGCGTTCGGGCCCAGGCGGTCGAGCCCGGCGGCGAGCGCCCGGGCCGCCGCGGCGCTCCACTGGCGAGGCGCGATCTCGTCGACCGCGACCAGGCTCCCGACGGCCGGCTGGGCCCACCCGGCGCGGAGGCGCGCGGCGATGCGCCGGGCGCCGGCGCCGGCCAGGTCGCGCCCCGCGACCTTGCCGACCGTGCGGGCGGCCGGCCAGCGGCCGTTCGGGCGGATCGGCGCCTGGCGCAGGGTGTGGACGCCGAGGGCGTCGTGCACGGCCGAGGCCGCCTCCTGGTTGAGGTAGAGCAGCGGAGGATCGGCGGCCGCGGCGGCCGGCGCGGCGGCCATCGCGGCGGCGCCGAGGGCCGCCGCGGCGACGGCGCGGCGTGTGGCGGGGCACCGCATCGGCCAGGTTGTACCGCCCCGCACCGCCGTTGAGCCGCGCCGACACGGAACGCTTACGTCCCGGGGCCGCGGATCGATGAATTCAGTCGGATGGGCTGGCGGAGAGCATCCCCGAGCCGACGAGCGCGATCAGCAGCGAGAGGGCGATGAAGCCCAGCACGAGCCCGGCGATGGCGACGCCGCGGCCCCCGAGGGTCCCCCGGGAGGCGCGGATGTCGCCGAGGGCCAGGGTGCCGAAGGCCACCGCCAGCGTCGAGGCGAAGACGGTGATGAAGCCGGCGATGCCGAGGACCAGGGCGACGGTCGCCTTCCCCGAGGTCCGTCGCCTCGGGCGTCCCTGCTCATCGACGACCACCGCCTCGGCCGCCTCCTCCTCGGACGGGCCGGGCGCCTCCATCGCCATCCTGCGGAAGCCGACCAGCGTCACGATGACGCCGGCCAGCCCGACCCAGAAGGCCAGCACCAGCAGCACGCCGCCGCGCTCGAGGGTGACGTCCGCGTCGGCGACGAAGTCGTCGGAGGTGCGGCCGGTCAGGACGATCAGGCCGGAGGTCGCGGCCACGACCGTGGTCAGCGCGACCCCGGCGAGGTGGGCCCACAGCCACGGCGCGAGCGCCGCCCCGATCAGGAGCACCGCGCCGACCGCGCCGAGGGCGCCGACGGCCCCCTCGAGGTCGATGGCGGCCGTCCGCGAGGGGTCGCCCCGCGCGGGGCCGCTGGCGAGGTCGGCCGTCGGCGCGATCGTCACCAGCACGGCCGCGAGCGCCCCGAGCAGGAGCCCGACGCGCACGATGGGGTTCGTCGGGCCGTAGGGGGCGCCGGTCACGGCGGTGAACCCTAGTGGCTCATGGCGAGGTGCGAGGCGCGATGGCCACGACGCGGGGGACGATCGCGGCCGTGCCCACCTCGAGGATCCCGACGGAGGGGCGCATGGCCTCGGCGCCGAGCTGCCAGCGGAAGCGCCGCACGCCCCGGTCGCCGACCCCCTTGAGGCCGCGGCGGGGCGGGGCGCCGCCCTCGACGTTCCCCCACGGGCAGACGGCGCCGGGGGAGAAGAAGAGCGTGGACCCGCGCCGCACCGCCGCGGGCTCGTGCCAGTGGCCGTAGACGACGCAGTCGACCGGGCCCGTCCGCCGGGCGAGGGCCGCGTGGAGCCCCGCCCGGTAGCCGAGGTTGCGCCCGGCGACCACCGAGGCCGCGATCACCGACGTGTCCACCACCCGGCTGCGGCGGCCGTGGTCGATGCCGATGCGCCGTCCCCCCGCCACGACCACCGCGGTCCGCGGCAGCTCGAGCCCCCCGAGGCGGTCGTGGTCGCCGCGCACGGCGACCACCGGGGCGACGGCCTCGAGGTCCTCCAGCACCGAGGGGACGGTCAGGTCGCCCGCGTGCAGGATGAGCTCGCAGCCCTCGAGCGCCTCGAGCACCCCCTCGGGCAGCGCGTCGATGTACTCGCCCACGTGGCTGTCGGCGACGACGCCGATGCGCCGCGTCCGCGCCGCCGTGCTCACCCCGCGTAGCGGCGGGCCTCGGCGGCGCGGGCGATCGCCAGGTCGACGAGCCGGTCGACCAGGTCCGGGTAGGCGATGCCCCCGGCCTCCATCAGCTTCGCGTAGACGCTGGTCGGCGTGAAGCCGGGGATCGTGTTGAGCTCCGACAGCAGCACCTCGTCGCCCTCGACGAAGAAGTCGACCCGGGCCAGGCCGGCGCAGTCGACCGCCCGGAAGCCCCGCAGCGCCAGCTCCCGGCAGCGCTCGGACACCGGGCCGGGCAGATCGGCCGGCACCTCCACCCGCGAGCGGCCGGGCTCGTACTTGGTGGCGTAGTCGTACCACTCCGAGTCGTAGGTGATCTCGCCCACCGGCGACACCACCGGCTCCTCCTCGCCCAGGACCCCGACCTCCACCTCACGCCCGTCGACCGCCCGCTCCACCAGGGCCTTGGAGTCGTGGCGGAGCGCGAGCGCGAGCGCCCGCTCGAGGTCGTCCTCGTCGGGCACGGGGCTGATGCCGACGCTCGAGCCGAGCCGCGCGGGCTTGCAGAACGCGGGGTAGCCGACCCGCTCGGCGACCCGGGCCCGGACGTCGTCCGGGCGCGCCCGCCACTCGGCGTCGGTCACGACCCAGTGCTCGGGCGTCGCGATCCCCGCGTCGCGCAGGAAGACCTTGAACATCGCCTTGTCCATGGCGATGGCGGAGGCCGCCACCCCCGCGCCGACGTAGGGCGCGCCGGCCGTCTCGAGCGCGCCCTGGACCGTCCCGTCCTCGCCGTTGGGGCCGTGGAGGACCGGGAAGACGGCGTCCAGGCGGCGTTCCTCGCCGCCGTCGAGCGAGGCGAGCCGCGGCGTGCCGTCGGGCGCCGGGACCAGCGCCACCGGGGCGCCGGCCACGCTCCAGCCGCCCTCGCGCGAGATCAGGACGGGGACGACGTCGTAGTGCTCCGGGTCGAGCGCGGCGATGACCGCCTCGGCCGACGACAGGGACACCTCGTGCTCGCTGCTGCGGCCCCCCATGAGGACCGCCAGGGTCCGCCTCACGGGCTCGGCGGCGGCGGCTGGGCGCCCCCGCTGCCGGAGCCGTCGCCCTGGTCGCCCTCGCCGCCGCCCTCGCCGAGGCTGCCGGGGTCGCCTCCGGAGGAGCCGATGCTCACGCTGATGGTGATCGTGCTGCCCGGCTCGACCTGGGTGCCCTCGGCCGGGTCCGAGCTCACGACCGTGCCGGGCGGCTCGTCGGAGGCCACCTCGACGCTGTCGACCTCGAAGCCCGCGTTCTGGAGCTTGGTCTCGGCGTCGGTGGCCGTGTTGCCCACGATGGATGGGACCGTGACCTGCTCCGGCGCCGAGGCGACGACCAGGTCGACCGCCGAGCCCTCCGGGACCCGGGCGGTCGGCCCCGGGTCCTGGCGGATGACGGTGCCCGCCGAGAAGCTCGAGCTCGGCTCCTCGGTCACGTTGCCCACGACCAGGCCGGCCCCGTTGAGGGTCGCCTCGGCGCTGTCGAGGCTGCGCCGGCGGACGTCCGGGACCGACACGTTCTCGGGCCCGCTCGAGACGACGATCGTCACCGTGCTGCCGACCTCGGCGCGCGTGCCGCCGCCCGGGCTCTGGCTGATGACCACGCCCTCGTCGACGTCGGTGCTCGCCTCCTGCCGCGTGTCCACCTCGAAGTCGGCCCGCTGCAGCTCGGCCGTCGCGGCCGCCTCCTCGTCGCCCTCGACGTCGGGCACGGTCGCCAGGCCGGGCCCCTGGCTCACGCGGAGCACGACGGTGTCGCCCTCGTCGACCCGGGTCCCCTCCGCCGGGTCGGTGTCGATGGCCTGGCCGGCCTCGACGTCGCCGTTCGTGACCCGCTGGACCTCGACCTGCAGGCCGGCGTTCTGGAGCGTCGCCTGGGCCTCAGCGGCGCTCTGGCCGGCGACCGAGGGGATCGTGACGGCCTTGGCCTCCTCGCCGCCGAAGAGCAGGAAGCCGGCGACCGCCAGGGCGGCCAGCAGCACGATCCCCGCCACGACCCAGGGCCAGCGCCGGCGCCGCTTGCCCGGCGGCTCGTCGGGCGGCGGAGGCGCGACCCGGGTGGGCCCGGTGGCGGGGTCCATCACGCGCGTCTCGGCGGTGGCGGGGGCGGCGGCCGGCATGACGCTGGTCGTGCTCCCCGAGCCGTCGAGCGCCGTCCGCGCCTCGGACAGGGCGCGGCTGAATTCGCCCGCCGTCCGGTAGCGCTCGGAGGGGCGCTTGGCCAGCGCCCGCATGACGACCGCCTCGAGCTCGGGCGGCACGCTCGGCTCGACCGCCCGGAGCGGCGCCGGCTCGTCGCTGATCTGCTTCATCGCGACGGCCACCGCGCGGTCGCCGTCGAAGGGCACCCGGCCGGTGAGCATCTCGTAGAGGACGATGCCGACCGCGTAGCAGTCGCTGGCCGCGGTCACCTCGTCGCCGCGCGCCTGCTCCGGCGAGAGGTACTGGGCCGTGCCGATCACCGACCCCGCCTCGGTCATGTCGGTCTGCGCGCCGGCGCGCGCGATGCCGAAGTCGGTCACCTTGAGGTGGCCGTCCTCGGCGACGAGGACGTTCTGGGGCTTCACGTCGCGGTGCACGACGTCGCGCCGGTGGGCGGCGCCGAGCGCGGCGAGGATCTGCTGGGCGAAGTCGATCGCCTGCAGCGGCGGGAGCGGCGCCCGGCGCCGGATGACCTGCTTGAGGTCCGGCCCCGAGAGGTACTCCATGACGATGTAGTAGCTGCCGTCCGCCTCGCCGCGGTCGTAGACCGCGACGATGTTGGGGTGGTTGAGCCCGGCCGCCGCCGAGGCCTCCCGGCGGAAGCGCTCGACGAACTGGGGGTCAGAGGCGTAGGGCTCGGCGAGCACCTTGACGGCCACCTCGCGGTCGAGCAGGCGGTCGTGGCCGAGGTAGACGCGTGCCATGCCGCCGGCGCCGAGCTGACGGCCCAGCTCGTAGCGCCCCCCGATCAGCTCGCCGGGCTCGAAGCTCATCTCGCCCCCCGCCGAGCGCCGGCCGCCGCGCAGAGCGGCCGTGTGCGAGAAGGGGTCAAGGCGCCACCTGGAGGGCGCTGTCCATGACGGCGGCCGCCACGGGGGCCGCGGCCTCGCCGCCGGTCGACGGCGTGTTCTCGATCACGACGGCCACGGCGACCTGGGGGTCCTCGGCCGGGGCGAAGCCGATGAACCAGGCCTGGTTGCGGCTGGGGTCGTCGCTCTCGGCGGTCCCCGTCTTGCCCGCCACGGTCACGCCCACGCCCGACAGCGCGGCCCGCGTCCCCGTCCCCTCGCGCACCACGTCCTCCATCATCGACGCGAGCTCCGCCGCGTTCGACGGGCTCATCACCTGGCCGAGCTCCTCGGGCTCGCCGCGCTGCACGAGCGAGCCGCCGCGGTCGACGATACGGGTCATGAGGCGCGGCGCCATCGCCGTGCCGCCGTTGGCGATGGCGCCCGCGACCATCGCCATCTGCACCGGCGTCACGGCGAGCCGCTCCTGGCCGATCGCCAGCCGGGCGGTGTCCTCGTCCGGGTCGTCGTTGGGCAGCACCCGGTCGCCGGCCCGGCGTCCCGAGACCGCGACGTCGGGCAGGTCGACCGGCGGCCGCTCGCCGAAGCCGTAGGCGGTCATGATCTCGCCCATGCGCTCGGGGCCGAGGGCGTCGCCGATCTGGGCGAAGGTCGTGTTGATCGAGAAGGTCAGCGCGGTGGTGAGCGTGTGCGGTCCGAAGCTCGCGCCGCCGAAGTTGCGGATCGGCCCGCCCGGGGTGTCGTACTCGGAGCCGCCGGGGAACTCGCTCTCGGGGGTGTACATGCCGCTCTCGAGCGCCTCGGACGCGGTGACGGTCTTGAAGCTGGAGCCGGGCGCGTAGAGGCCCTGGACGACCCGGTTGAGCAGCGGCCCGCCCTCCTGCGGGATGGCGTCGAAGTCGTCGACGGCGAGCTGGAGGTCGAAGGTGGGCGACGACGCCATCGCGATCACCCTGCCGGTCCGCGGGTCGAGCGCCACGGCCGCCCCCGGCCCGCCCGCGAGCTGCTCCTGCGCGACGGCCTGCACCCGCGTGTCGAGGCCGATGTGGACGTTCGCCCCCTCCTTCTCGCTCAGGTTGAGGCGCTGCAGGAGCGGCTGGGTGCCGAAGCTCCCCGACAGGTAGCGGTCGTAGGTCCGCTCGAGGCCGGTCTTGGCGCCCTGGGACGTGTAGCCGATGGTCTGGGCGGCGAGGTCGCCCTGCGGATACAGGCGCTCGAAGACCTTCTGGCCCTTGACCCGGACGGCGCGGCTGGCGGCCATCACCTTCCCGTCGGCCGAGATGATCCGGCCGCGGTCGACCAGGCGCTCGGCCTGGGCCGTCTGCTCGTTGCCCGGGCGGTCCTTCAGCCCGTCGGCGGCGACGACCTGCCAGTAGCCGAGCATCAGCATCAGCACGACGAAGCCCGAGGCCAGGGTGAGGTAGAGGCGGCGGATGGAGCGGTTCACGCGACCGCCTCCCGTTCGCGCTCGCGCGCGGCCTCCTCGAGGGCGGCCCGCTCCCGCCGGCTCGGCCGGGGCGCGCCGGCGCGCGAGCGGTGGCTGATGATCAGCAGCAGGGCCACCAGGCCGAAGTTCGTGACCACGCTCGACCCGCCGTAGCTCATGAAGGGGAGGGTCACGCCGGTCAGCGGGATCAGGCGGATGACGCCCCCGATGATGAGGATCGCCTGGAGGCCGACGGTGGCCGTGAGCCCGCCGGCCAGAAGCTTCGAGAAGCCGTCGTTCGCGTTCGCCGCGATGACGAAGCCGCGCTGGACGAACAGCAGGAAGCCGAGCAGGATCCCGACGCCGCCGATGTAGCCCAGCTCCGTCGCCACGGCCGTGAACATGAAGTCGGTCGGCAGCGCCGGCACCACGGTCGAGCCGTCGCCGCGCACGAGGAACGCCCGCCCCAGGCCGGGGCCGAGCACGCCGCCCTCGGCGAGCGCGTAGAGCGACTGCACGAGCTGGAAGCCCTGGTCCTGGGCGTCATCGAAGGGCGACAGCCAGTTCTGCACGCGGCTCTCGATCCGCGGCACGACCGCGTAGACGGCCGCCGAGCCGACGAGGAAGAGCGCGAGCCCGAAGACCGTGTAGGCCGCCCGCCCGCTGGCGAGGTAGATCATGGCGAGGAAGACGCCGAGGAAGAGCAGCGCCGTGCCGAAGTCGTTGAGCACGGCGACGAGCGCGAGACAGGCCGCGAGGAAGACCAGCACCGGGCCGAGCGCGGACATGGGCGGCGTCGGCACGCCCAGCACCCGCCGGGTCGGGACGGCGAGCAGCTCGCGCTTGTCGCGCAGGTAGGCGGCCAGGAAGATCACGATCAGGACCTTGGCCACCTCGCCGAGCTGGATCGTCTGGCCGCCGCCGATCTCGAT
>DATAGF010000022.1:0-2198 GCA_036257075.1 Miltoncostaeaceae bacterium | reverse complement strand
CGACCCGCCGGCCGCAAGGTGGTCGAGGCAGGGCGTCCAGGCGGCCTCGTTGGCGGTCCGGCCGCCGTGCGCCACGGAGGCCCGGTCGCCGAGGCCGTCAAGCAGCAGGACGACGATGGAGCGCACGGTCCGGTGGGAGGTGGTCGATGACGGCGGCGACCGCCGGCGGCACCAGCGCCCGCCAGTCGCCGCCCGAGCGCATGGCCGCCCGCACCCGCTCGCCCGACACCCGCTTGCCGCCGGGCGCGTCGAGCACGACGACGGGCAGGCCGCGCTCCTCGAAGCGCGTCAGCTTGGAGGCGCCCCAGGGCGACAGCACCCGCACGAACTGCACCGCGCCGGCGGGGACCAGGCCGTCCCAGAGGTCCGGCTCGGTGACCGGGAAGGGGAAGACGTCGACCGACCCGACGCCGGCCTCGGCCGCCGCGGCCTCGACCATGCGCCGGCGCTCGGCGAAGGTGAAGGGGTTGCTCTCGGGCAGGTGGCGCGCCGGGTCGCTGGGCTCGGGGCGGATCGGGAAGCCCTCGGGATTGGTGATGCCGACGGCCAGGCGCCTGCTGCGCCCGGCCGCCGCGACCAGGTACTCCAGGTGGCCGTGGTGGAAGGGCTGGAAACGGCCGTGGATCATGCCGAGGGCGACGCGCGGCTCCCGTCCCATCGCGCGCAGCCTCGCATCTGTCGGGCCCCTCAGGGGACGATGTTGTGGTTCAGGCGGAAGAAGTTGTCCGGGTCGTAGCGGCGCTTCACCTCCACCAGGCGGTCGTAGTTCGGGCCGTAGGCCGCCCGGACCGCGTCGCCCCCCTCGTCGTCGGCGAGGTAGTTGAGCCAGCGCCGGCCGGAGTAGTGCTCCTGGAGCGCGGCGTGGGTGTCGCGCGTCCAGGCGACGTTCGCCTCGGTGTCGGCCGGGTCCATCCACACCGAGGCCAGCGCCAGGTTCCAGCCCTTCTCGCGGTGCGGCACCGCGGTGTCGGTGACGCCCACGCGCGTCACGGCGCCGTGGAAGTTCTCGAAGATGATCGCCGACATCGGCGAGGGCGCCGCCGCGAAGCGCTCCGCGGCCGCCTCGACCAGCCCGTCGCTGAGCCCGCTGGTGAAGCTCGACCGCCAGTAGTTGAGCGCGCCCGTGGGGAAGCCGGCGTCGAGGATCGTGTTGAGGACCGGGTAGGGCATGGGGCCGACGTCGACCACGAGCGGGCTGCCGAAGGCCTTGAGGGGCGCGAGGTCGCGCTCGGCCTGCTCGGGGTCGCCGGTGTGGCAGACGATCATCGCCGCGAGCTTTGCGCCCGAGCCGTCCGGCGCGTGCGCGAGGGCGCCGAAGACCGTCAGCTCGTCCGAGGCCGAGTCGGCGGCCTCGCCGGCGAACCGCAGCACGTCCCGGGCGGCCTCGAGGGGGTGGGCGATCAGGCCGCCTACCACCGTCGTCAGCGGATGCAGCCGGTACTTCAGGGAGGCCGCGACGCCGAAGTTGCCGCCGCCGCCGCGCAGGGCCCACATGAGGTCCGGGTGGGAGTCGTCGGTCACCGAGAGGACGGCGCCGTCGGCCGTGACCAGCTCGACCTCCACCAGGTTGTCCGCCGCGAGCCCGTAGGCCGCCATGAGCCAGCCCAGGCCGCCGCCGAGGGTAAGCCCCGCGATGCCGGTGGTCGAGATCGCGCCGCCGGTCGTCGCGAGGCCGTGCACAGCGGCCTCCCTGTCGAGCTCGCGCCACCGCGCGCCTCCCTGCGCGCGCAGCGTGCGCTGTTGGGGATCGACGTGGATGGCCCGCATCTCCGCCAGGTCGATCATCAGCCCGCCGTCGGTCACGGCGCGCCCGGCGACGTTGTGGCCGCCCCCGCGCACCGAGACCTCCAGCCCGGCCTCGCGGCCGAGCAGGACCGCGTCCGCGACGTCGGCGGCCCCCCGGCAGCGCGCGATGATCGCCGGCCGTTTGTCGATCAGGCCGTTGTGGATCCGTCGGGCCTCGTCGTAGCCCGGCTCGCCCGGGCGCAGGAGCCGGCCCGTAAACCGGGCGGCGAGCTCCTCCAGCCGCTGGTCGCTGATCGTCGCCGCCGACATGGGCACCACCCCCCGGGTCGTGATCAGAGGCGCCGGCCCGTCGGTCGCCGCCGCCTGCGCAACACCTACACTCCGCGGTCGCGGCGGAGGGTGTCAAGGTGAGAGACTCTCCCGGTGCTGATCGAGGACTACGGGCTCATCGG
>DATAGF010000021.1:0-2043 GCA_036257075.1 Miltoncostaeaceae bacterium | reverse complement strand
TCGCCGCCGATGTTCACGCCGTAGAGGAGCCCGAGGTCGACGACGTTGACGCCGAGCTCGGGGTCCTCCACCTGCTTCATCGCGCTGCGGATCTCGTCCTCGGTGGCCATCGCCTCACCCCCGGCCGTTGGCGTTGTAGGTTTGGATCGCGTCCTTGGCCGCCATCCAGCCGAGCAGGGCGCACTTCACGCGCACGGGGTACTTCGCGACGCCCTCCAGGGCGATCGCGTCGCCCAGGCGCTCCTCGTCGCCCTGCTCGGCGCCGTGCATCATCTGGCGGAAGTGCTCGATCAGGTCGAGGGCCTCGTCGAGCGAGCGCCCGGTGATCGCCTCGCTCATCATCGAGGCGGACGCTTGGGAGATGGAGCAGCCCTGCCCCGTGTGGGCGAGCTCCACCACCCGGCCGTCGTCGATCGCCAGCTCCAGGTGGACCTCGTCGCCGCAGAGCGGGTTGTTCTGGTCGACGGCCACGGAGGGGCTGTCCAGCGACCCCTCGCCGCGCTTGCGGCGGTAGTGGTCGAGGATCAGCTCCTGGTAGAGGTCGTCCAGCCCGCCCACGCCGTCCTCCTACCCGAACGCGGCCCGGGCCGACGCCAGGGCGCGCACGAGCACGTCGATCTCGTCGGGCGAATTGTAGAGGTAGGCGCTCGCGCGGGCCGTGGCGGCCACGCCGAGGACCCGCATGAGCGGCTTGGCGCAGTGATGGCCGGCGCGGATGCAGACGCCGTCGCGGTCGATGAGCTGGGCGATGTCGTGGGGGTGGATGTCGGGGAGGCTGAAGGAGACCGCCGCGCCGCGCGCCCGCGGGTCGCGCGGGCCGTAGATCGTGATGTCCTCGACCTCGGAGAGGGCGGCGAGCATGCGCTCGGCCATGGCGACCTCGTGCGCGCGGACGGCCTCCATGCCGGCCCCCATCAGGTACTCGGCGGCCGCGCCCAGCCCGACCGCCTCGGCGATCGGGGGCGTCCCGGCCTCGAACTTCCACGGCAGCTCCGCCCAGGTGCTGCCCTCCTTGGTGACGTTGGAGATCATCTCGCCGCCGCCGAGGAACGGCCCCATGGCGTCGAGGATCGCGGGCGTGCCGACCAGGCAGCCGATCCCGGTGGGCCCGAGCATCTTGTGGCCGGTGAAGGCGTAGAAGTCGCACCCGATGGACGGGATGTCCACGGGCATGTGGGGCACGCTCTGGGAGCCGTCCACGAGGCAGAGGGCGCCGACGTCGTGGGCCATCTGGGCGACCTCGGCGACCGGGTTGATGGTGCCGAGGACGTTGCTCACGTGGACGACGCCGACGAGGCGGGTGCGCTCGGACAGGAGGGCGCGCAGGGCGTCGATGTCCAGCTCGCCGCCCGGCGTTACGGGGGCGAAGCGCACCGTCGCGCCGGTGACCTCGGCCACGATCTGCCAGGGCACGATGTTCGAGTGGTGCTCCATCTCGGTGACGAGCACCTCGTCGCCCGGCTTGAGCTCGCGCGCGCCCCAGGCCCAGGCGACCAGGTTGATCGCCTCGCTGGCGTTCTTGGTGAGGACGACGCCCTCGCGGGGCGCGCCGACCAGGCGCGCGACCGCGTCGCGCCCGGCCTCGAAGCGGGCCGTGGCCTCGGCCGCCAGCTCGTAGACGCCCCGGTGGACGTTGGCGTTCGTCTCGCGGTAGTACGCCTCCATCGCGTCCAGCACGGGGGTCGGCTTCTGCGAGGTCGCCGCCGAGTCGAGATAGACGAGCGGGGCGCCGTTGACCCGCCGCGACAGGATCGGGAAGTCGGCCCGGAGGGCCGCCACGTCGATCGTCGCGGCGGTGCCCATCAGCCCGTCGGCGCGGCGGCCTCCTCGGCCGCCCCGAACTCCACGTAGCCGTGCTCCTCGAGGTGCTCGGCCAGCTCCGGCCCCCCGGTGCGGGCGATCCGCCCCTCGAACATCACGTGCACGACGTCCGGCTGGATGTAGCGCAGGATCCGCGTGTAGTGGGTGATGAGCAGGACGCCGAGGCCCGGGCCGCGCATGGCATTCACGCCGTTCGAGACCACCTTGAGGGCGTCGATGTCG
>DATAGF010000015.1:0-14128 GCA_036257075.1 Miltoncostaeaceae bacterium | reverse complement strand
CGGGCGGCGGTTCGCGAGGGCTGCGCCCGCGGCGGCGCCCCGGCGCCGCCCGACATCCTGGTGACGAGCGCCTGGTCGGGCGGCGGCCACGACCCCGGCAGCGGCCCCCTCCCCGCCCGCCTGCCCATCGAGATCGACCTCTGGCCCCGGGACGAGGCGAGCGGCTGCTGGGCCGACATGACGCGCACCTTCGTCGTCGGGAGGTCCCCGACGAGGTCGCACGCCTCGCCGAGATCGTGCGGGCGGCCCTCGAGGCCGCCCGATCCCTCGCTCGCCCCGGCGCCCCGGCCCGCGCCCTCTACGACGCCGCCGCCCAGGTCGTCGAGGACGCCGGCTTCCCCACCCTGCGCACCCGCCCACCCGGCTCTCCCCTCACCCACGGCTTCTACTTCAGCCTCGGCCACGGCGTGGGGCTCGAGGTCCACGAGGCGCCCGCGCTCGGGCTCGCGAGCGACGAGGACCTGGTCGCGGGCGACGTCATCGCGATCGAGCCCGGCATCGAGGGGCTCGAAGGCATCGACGGCGTGCGCTACGAGGACCTGCTCCTCGTCACCGGCGACGGCTGCGAGACGCTGACCCGCGCTCCCTACGACCTCGCCCCCTGAGGCCGATCCCGGTCAGCCCGTCGCGGCGGCGCGGGCAAAGCGACTCGGGGGCTGGCCCACGTACCTGCTGAAGGCCGTGCTGAAGGCGCTCGCCGAGCCGTAGCCGATGCGCTCGGCGACCTCGCCCAGGGCGAGCTCGTGTCGCCGGAGCAGGTCCTTGGCGAGGGCCATGCGCCATGCGAGCAGGTATTCCATCGGCGGCACGCCGACGGTACGGGTGAAGCGCTCGAAGAAGGCCGAGCGGGAGAGCGCGGCCGACCGCGCGAGCTGCGACACCGTCCAGGAACGCGCGACCTGGCCGTGCATCTCCCGGATCGCCGGCGCGAGCCGCGGGTCGGCCAGTCCGCGCGACAGGCCCGGGTGGCCGTCGTCGCCCGGCGCCGCTCGGAGCGCCTCGACCAGCAGCAGCTCCACGAGGCGCGTGAGCACGAAGTCGCGGCCCGATCGCCGCTCGCCCGACTCCTCGCCGACGAGCCGCACCAGCGTCGAGAGCCGCTCGGCGCCGCGCAGGTGGACCATCGCCGGCAGCAGCGACCCGAGCAACGCCGCATCGGGCGAGTCGAAGACGAAGGCGCCGCCGAGCAGCCGCACGTCGGGGTCCCCCCCGCGCCGGCCGTGGCGGACCTCGTCGGCCGGGACGGCCGCGGCCTTCGGGTCGATGCGCACGGGCGCCGCCGGCTCGAAGCCGGACATGGTGAAGCCCGGCGTGGCGGGCAACAGCACGAAGTCGCCCGCCTCGAGCGTGACGACGGGGTGGCCGTCGACCGCGAGCCGGCAGCCGCCCTCCAGCACGGTGCAGAAGCTCGGCTCGCCGTACTCCGAGTAGCGGACGGCCCAGCGACCGGCGCCGCTGATGCGCTTCGAGAACACCGCGCGGGGCCGGAGCAGCCCGATCACCTCCGAGAGCGGGTCGGGGATGTCTGGACGCTTGCTCATGAAATGCGGACGCTACAGGATTGTCAGTCCGGACGTCCGCAGTACGGTCGCCTCATGACGACGCCACAGGTCCCCACGCGGACCTGACCCGAGGAGCTCACATGAACACCGTGCTGATCACCGGCTGCTCGTCAGGCTACGGCCTGGAGACCGCGCGCCTCTTCCACTCGCGCGGGTGGGAGGTGGTCGCGACCATGCGACGCCGGCGCGACGACGTCCTCCCCGAGGGGGAGCGGCTCCGCGTCCTCGAGCTCGACGTGACGCGGGCCGAGTCCATCGCGGCCGCGCTCGAGGCGAGCGGCCCCATCGACGTGCTCGTCAACAACGCCGGCATCGGCGGCTTCGGCGCCTTCGAGGCGACGCCGATGGCCACCGCGCGCGAGATCTTCGAGACCAACACCTTCGGCGTGATGGCGACCACGCAGGCGGTGCTGCCCCAGTTCCGCGAGCGGCGCTCGGGCGTGGTCGTGAACGTCACCTCGAGCGCGACCCTGGCGCCGATGCCGCTCGTGGCGGTCTACTCCGCGAGCAAGACCGCCATCGAGGCGTTCACCGCGTCGCTGGCGCTCGAACTCGAGGGCTTCGACGTGCGGGTGAAGCTGGTCGAGCCCGGCTTCGCACCGACGACGGGCTTCGCCAGGAACGCGTCGTCGCGGATGGAGGGCATGGTCCCCGAGGCCTACGCGCCCTTCGCCCAGCGCGTCCTCGCCGGCTTCGAGCAGCCGGAGGCCGTGACGAGGGAGTCCGACGTGGCCGAGGCGGTCTGGCGGGCCGCAAACGACACCTCCGGACAGCTCCGGTTCCCGGCGGGCCCCGACGCGCTCGCGCTGGCTCAGGCGAGCTCGGCGGCGACCCGATGACGAGCTCGGCGGCGACCCGAAGACGACCTAGGCCGCGACCCGGATGATCTCGCAGGTCCTGCCCGGCGCCTCCGCCAGGCGCAGATCGGCCGTGGCCAGCGGGCAGTCGAGCGCCTCTGCGAGCGCGACGTAGGTCGCGTCGTAGGCGGTCAGGTTCTCCCGGAGCGACCAGATCCTGGGCAGAAGGCCGACGCTGGGATACCGGCGCAGGCCGAGGCGGAGGTAGCGCAGAAGCCGGGTCTGGGCCGCCTCGGCACTCATCACGCCGCGGATCACCTGCCCGCGCAGCGCCTGCGCCACCTCCTGGTCGGCGACGTGGGGCGCGCGTGGATCGCCGTCGACAAGGAGCATGCGGGCCGGCCCGTCCGCGTCCAGGCCTCGGACGATCACCGAGGCGTCGACGACGATCATCAGTCGCCCCGCATCTCCCGGATGATCGCCACGATCTCGTCCATGCTCACGTCGTGGTCCGGCAGGTCCGCGAGCAGCTCTGCGTTGTCGGACCTCCGCGCGGCCTCGGCGAGCTCGCGCACGACGAACGCGTTCACCGACATGCCCTCCCGGGAGGCCAGCCGCTCGAGCCGCTCGGCGACCTCGTCCGGGACGTTGCGGATGTAGAGGGTCCTCACCGGCGCCATGCTAGCAACCTGCAAGCAGGGCGGCCGGTGGGATCTCAGGCTTCCGAGGCCGCCAGCGCCTCCTCGGGCTCGCGCACCTCGCCCGTCTCGGGATCGAAGTCCGGCAGCGCCGCGATCCCCGCGTCCTGGCGGATCCGCAGCTCCAGGGCGCTCGCGACGTCCGGGTGCTCGCGCAGGAAGGCCCGCGCCGCGTTGCGCCCCTGGCCGAGGCGCTCCTCCCCGAAGGAGAAGTAGGCGCCGCTCTTCTGCACCAGGCCGCGCTCGACGCCCAGGTCGATGAGATTGCCCTCGTGCGAGATGCCCTCGCCGTAGATGATGTCGAACTCGGCCTGGCGGAACGGCGGCGCGACCTTGTTCTTGACCACCTTCACGCGGGCCCGGTTGCCGATGGCCTCAGCGCCCTCCTTGAGCGTCTCGATGCGGCGGATGTCGAGCCGCACCGACGCGTAGAACTTCAGCGCCCGGCCGCCCGGCGTGGTCTCGGGGGAGCCGAACATGACCCCGATCTTCTCCCGCAGCTGGTTCGTGAAGGCGCAGATCGTGCCGGCGCGGTTCAGCGTGCCGGCCAGCTTGCGCAGCGCCTGCGACATGAGCCGGGCCTGGAGCCCGACGTGCGAGTCGCCCATCTCGCCCTCGATCTCGGCCTTCGGCACCAGGGCCGCGACCGAGTCGATCGCCACCACGTCCAGGGCGGCGGACCGCACCAGGAGGTCGGCGATCTCGAGCGCCTGCTCGCCGTGGTCCGGCTGCGCCAGCAGCAGCTCGTCGGTGTCGACGCCGATCCGCTTGGCGTAGGTGGGGTCCATCGAGTGCTCGGCGTCGATGAAGGCGCAGAGCCCTCCGCGGCGCTGGGCCTGGGCGATGATGTGGTACAGCAACGTCGTCTTCCCGGAGCTCTCCGGGCCGAAGATCTCGACGATGCGGCCGCGCGGGATCCCGCCGATGCCCAGCGCGATGTCGAGCGCCAGGGCGCCGGTCGGCACGATCGCCACCTCGGCCGGCGGGGAGTCGCCCATCCGCATGATGGCGCCCTTGCCGAATTGCCGCTCGATCTGCGCGACGGCCGAGCCGAGCGCCTCGTGCTTCTCCACGCGGGCCTCCTTACGGGCTGGGTGAGAACTCCACCGCGACGAGCTCCCGATAGCGCGGGGGCCCTCCCGGCGACTGGTGCGAATCATAGAGCGCCCCTCGGCTGACGTCGAACACCTGTTCCCGCCCTTCGGGGGGCTCCAGCGGGCCGACCCGGCCCGGCCGGCCGAGCCGCATCAGGGTCACGTGCGGCCAGAGCTCGCCGTCCTCGGGCTCCCTCCCGAGGACGGCGTCGACCGCCGCCCGGACCCGCCGCGCCCGCTCCGAGAGCGCCCCCTGGGGATCGTCGAGCTCGACGGCCACCAGCCGCGCCCGGGCGGCGCGGGGCCGGGCGCGCAGGCCGCCGGGAGCGACCCGGATCGCGGGGCCCGCCAGCGCCGCCGCGACGGCCTCTGCGAGCTCCGGCCCGGCCTCCGCCGGCACCCTCCCGAGGAAGTCGAGGGTGACGTGCAGCGAGGCCTCGGGGACGGCGCGGCCGCCGGCCCGCTCGGCCAGGTCGGTGCCGACCCCGGCCAGCCAGGCGCGCGCCGCGGCGGGCAGGTCGGCGGCCACGAAGAGCCGGTTGGCGGGCCGGAGCCTCACGGGCGCCGGGGACCCGGACGGACCGGGGCGACGACCCGGCTACGGGAGGAGCAGGGCGAGCACGAGCCACACCGCCCCCTCCACCGCGACCAGCAGGGCCCGGACCAGCCAGACCTGGATCGTGGTGACCCGCTCCTCGCCGCCCCCGCCGTCGGCTGGTCCCTCCGCGGGGCCGGCGTCATCGGCCTCCTCCGCGGCGTCGGCCGCCTCCGCCCACGACCACGCGAGGAACGCGGTGACGATGAGGCCGAGGAGGACGTATGCCGGGTCCATGCGGCGACCGCCGGTCGGGGTGCGGGGCGATCAGACCACCCGCCGGCCGTCTGCGGCAAGCCCGCGACGGGGGCCATCCCGGATCGCGGGACGCTACGGCGGAGGGTCCTGAGGGGACCGGGCTCATGCGGCGACCCTAGCCGGGCCGGGGCGCGCGGGTCCCGCGCCCTCCGACACGCCCGTCGGGCCGGGGCGTGACGAGGTCCGTCACACCCCTTCGCGGGCCTCAAGGGCGATGCGCAGGGCGTGCAGGGCGAGCGCCGCCGAGCGGTCGCGGATGGCCTCCCGGTCGCCCCGCAGGCGGTGCTCGGCCGTGGCCACCCCGTCCGCCTCGGCGAGGCCGACGTACACGAGCCCGACCGGCTTCTCGGGCGTCCCGCCGCCCGGCCCGGCGACGCCGGTGATCGACAGGGCCCAGTCGCTGCCGATCAGCTCGCGGACGCCGGCCGCCATCCCCTCGGCGACCGGCGCCGAGACGGCGCCGTGGCGCCGCAGCAGGCCCGGGTCCACCCCCAGGACGCCGCGCTTGACGTCGTCCGAGTACGAGATCACCCCGCCCAGCATGTAGGCCGACGAGCCGGGCAGCGCCGTCAGCCGCGCGCCGAGCCCGCCGCCGGTGCACGACTCGGCCACGGCGACGGTCTGCCCGGCGGCGATCAGGCGCCGGGCGACCACCTCGTCCACGGTCGCGCCGTCGCGGCTGTAGAGGGCCGCCCCGAGCTCCTCCCCGAGCCGCGCCTCGAGGGCGTCGGCCGCCCAGGCGTCCTCGGCCGCGCTCCGCACCGTGATCTCGAGCTCGGCGTCCTTGGCGCAGATCCCCACCGCCAGGCGCTCCCAGGCATCCTGGTCGAAGGGGCGGAGCGCCGCCAGGACCCGCGACTCCGGGACCGCGAAGGCGCGCAGGACCCGCTCGGAGGCCCCGCCGCCGCGCGCGAGCAGCGCCGCCAGCGGCGGCTCCGCCCGGACGGCCTCCCACATCTCTCGGAGCTCCCAGGGCGGGCCTGGGAGGACCACCACGATCGCGCCGTCGTGCTCGAGCGCGGCGCCGGGGGCGGTGCCGGCCGGCGGCAGCAGCGTCGCGCCCGCCGGCAGCATGGCCTGCTTCTCGGCGACCTGGCGCCAGACGCCGGGCGTCCGGCGGTATCCGCGCAGGCGCTTCTCGACCATCGCCAGGGCGGCCGGGTCGAGGACCAGGTCGCGCCCTGTGGCCGCGGCCACCGCCTCCATGGTGAGGTCGTCATGGGTCGGGCCGAGCCCGCCCGAGGTGCAGAGGAGGTCGACGCCGCCGTCCAGGGCCGCCCGGATGGCGGCGACGAGGGCCCCGAGGTCGTCGCCGACGACCTCGACCCGCTCCACCCGCACGCCCGAGGCCTCCAGCGAGCGCGCCAGCAGGCCCGCGTTGCGCTCCTGTATCCGCCCCCGGAGGATCTCGTCGCCCGTGACCAGGATGGCCGCGCGCGGCGCGCCTCGGGGCTCAGCCGACGACCTCGGCCCCCTCCCGGGTGATCTCGAAGTTGGCCGTCGAGCTGGCGCCGAGCTCGACGGGGCGGCCGTTGACGGTGACGACGAGCTGGGACGGGTTGGCGGCGCGGACCCAGATGCCCTCGACCACCTTGAAGGTCTTGGCGGCGCCGGGCTCCAGGATCGCCTCGTAGACGACGCGGCCGTTCTCGTCGCCGCCGCGCACCTGCACCCAGGAGCCGATGGTGCCCGAGCCGGTGAGCACGATGGGCATCTTCTTGACCCGCACCGGGCCCTCCTCCGACGCGGTGTCGGGCTCCACCGGCGCCGCGGAGGCGGCCGCCGAGGGGCCGGGGGCGGCGGCGGGCGCGTCGGCCGGCGGCGGCGTGGGCGAGTCCCCCTCCCCCACGCCCAGCCAGATCAGGAGCGCGACGGCGATCACGCCGCCGATGGCGAGCCACAGGAGGTGGAGCTCGGTGCGGCGCCGACGGCGGTGGCGCCGCTGCGACGGACCGGGCCGGCGGGGCGGCGGCCGCCCCTCGAAGCGGCTCTCGCGGGGCTCGCGGGCCGTGCGCACGGGGTACTCGTGGGGCGCGTCGTAGTCGCCGAAGCGGCTCTCGTACTCGTCCAGGACCAGCTGCCCGTCGAGGTCCAGGAACTCCGCGTAGCTCCTGAGGAACCCGCGCACGTACGTGGGCGACGGCATGAGGTCGAACTGCTCCTCCTCCATCGCCCGGAGGTACTTCGCGCGGATCTTGGTCTCCGCCTCGCAGTCGAGGATGTCGAGGCCTCGGCGGAGGCGGGCCTCGCGGAGTGTGTTCCCGATCTCGAACATGGGGGCGGGGAGACGGGATGGGACCCTCCCGTCAGGCCCGGCACCCTAGCGAAGGGCTCGGCCGCACCGCAACCGGGGGCGGAGGGCGCGGAGCCGCCCCTCCAGCCCTCAGGCGTCCTCGGCGGGCTCCTCGTCCTCGGGTCCCGCGCGGCGCAGGATGCGGTCGAGATCGGCCTCGCCGATCAGCACCGAGCGCGGCTTCGAGCCCTCGTGGCCCGAGACCACGCCCATCCGCTCCATCGCGTCCACGAGCCGCCCCGCGCGCGCGTACCCCACCCCCAGGCGCCGCTGCAGGAGCGACACGGAGGCCGTGCCCTGCTGCACCACCAGCTCGATCGCCCGCTCCACCATCTCGTCGCCGTCGGCCTCGAGCGGGTCCTCCGCCGGCTCGGGCCGCTCCATGAGCTCCTCGCGCAGCTCCGGCCGCCCCTGGGCCCGCCAGTGGTCCGTGATGGCCCGGATCTCCTCCTCGCCCACGTAGGCGCCCTGGAGGCGCTGCAGCCGCGAGGTCCCGACCGGGCGGAAGAGCATGTCGCCGTGGCCAAGCAGGGTCTCGGCGCCCCCGGCGTCGAGGATGACCCGCGAGTCGACCTGGGAGGAGACGGCGAAGGCGATGCGGGAGGCCACGTTGGCCTTGATCATCCCGGTGATGACGTCCGCCGAGGGGCGCTGGGTCGCCAGCACCAGGTGGATGCCGACGGCGCGGCTCTTCTGGGCCAGGCGGATGATCGCGTCCTCGACCTCGGCCGGCGACACCATCATCAGGTCGGCGAGCTCGTCGATCACGACCAGGATCGTGGGCATGGGCCGGTCCCCCGCGGCCTCGCGGGCCTCGTTCCAGTCACGCAGGTTGCGCGCCCGCGCCATGCCCATCAGCTCGTAGCGGCTCTCCATCTCGCGGACGATGTTGGAGAGCACCGCGGCCGCGTCCTTCATGTTCGTGACGACCGGCGTCAACAGGTGCGGGATGCTCTCGTAGTGGTTGAGCTCGACCTTCTTCGGGTCGATGAGGATCATCCGCAGCTCGTCCGGCGTCGCCCGCAGCAGGATGGAGGCCAGCAGGGAGTTCAGGCAGACGCTCTTGCCGGTGCCGGTCGATCCTGCGATCAGCAGGTGGGGCATCCTGGCGAGGTCGATGTAGACCGGCTTGCCCCCGAGGTCGAGGCCGAGCCAGGCCATCAGCGGCCCGGCGTGGCTGGGGAACTCGCGGGTGATGTCGCCCAGGGTCACGAGCGAGGCCTCGGGGTTGGGGACCTCGACGCCGACGGCCTGCTTGCCCGGGATCGGCGCGATGATGCGCAGCTCCTCGCGGGCCGCCAGGGCGTAGGCGAGGTCGTCGCGCAGGGCCGTGATGCGGCCCACTTTGGTGCCCGGAGCGAGCTGGAGCTCATAGCGCGTGACGCGGGGCCCGCTCACGGTGTCGGCGACGGTGGCCTCGATGCCGAAGTGGCCCAGCGTCTCCTCCAGGATGCGGCTGGTGCGCGCCACCAGCTCCACTGGCTGGGTCGTCGCCCCGCTCGAGCGTCGCAGCAGCGTCGCCCGCGGGACGCGGTAGCCGCCGTCGCGCCCGCGCGAGGGCGGCTGGGGCGTGAACACCGGCGCGACCTCGTCCTCCGCGGCCTCCGGGGCGGCCGCCGCGGCCTGCGCGGCGTCCTCGGCCCTCAGGTCCTGGTCGGCGCGGCGCTCCCCTCCTGCCGGGCCGAGCGCGGGGGAGGGCGGCAGCGCCGAGGGGTCGCTGAAGATGTCGGGGAAGGTGTCGGCGCCGTCGAGCAGCGGCGGCGCGGCCGGCCGGCGCCGGCCGTCCAGCGGCGTCGGCGGCGCGATCGCGTCGAGCCGCTCGCGCAGGGACTGGCTGCTGCGGATCGCCGTCACCGTGGCGGTGGTGACGCCCTTGCCGACCGTGCGGGACGCGACCGCGGCGCCCTGGCCGCCGCGGCGCGCCAGGTGGCCCAGCGACGCCCCCGAGATCAGCACCACCGCGGCGATGAACCCCGCCGCGACCAGGATCCCGGTGCCGACGTCGCCGACCGTCGAGCTCGTGGCCCAGTAGCCCAGCTCGCCCACGTAGCCCCCGCGCTCGCTCACGACCTCGCTCGAGAACCACTGGTCCCGCTCGATGCCCCCGACCCCGAAGACCCCGCCGGCGAGCGCGATCAGCAGCGCGGCCGCGCCGAGCGCGACGCCCAGCCGCAGCGGCGGGGCGGACGTCAGGGGGTGGTCGATGATCAGCGCGACGCCGACGGCGATCAGGGCGAGCGGGGCCAGGGCGACGGCGCGCCCGACGAGCAGGCGCAGCCCGTCCTCCAGCCACCCGCCCACCGGGCCGATGCCGACGCCCAGGAAGAGCGTGATCCCCAGGAAGATGGCCAGCGCGACGAGCGCCAGCCCGACGAGCTCGCGGGTCTGGCCCGAGCGGGCGCGTGCCGGCGGGCGCCGGCGCGCCCGCGTGGCGGGACGGGGGCGGCGGGTGCGGGGTGCGAGCTGGGTGCCGATGGCTGCCTCCTGGTCGACGCGCGGGGCCGAGCGCCGCCGGGATCCCCGCCCGAGGGGGATACACCGCCGGGCGGCCCGTTCCTGCCCCCGCGGGCCGCCGCGTGGCGGGGTCCACTAGGATCGCGCGGCCCAGCAGCCGTACAGGGAGGCCCGACCGTGCACCACGCGGAACCCCACCAGGTCTCGGCGATGCCCAAGCCGGACAAGATCCTCAAGCTGGACGGGATCTCGCCCGAGTCGGTGGAGGCCCACTGGGGCCTCTACGAGGCGTACGTCAAGAAGTACAACGAGGTGATGGAGAAGCTGCCCGGCGCCGACCGCGGCGCCGCCAACCAGATCTATTCCGACTACCGCGGCCTCCGCGAGATGCTCACCTTCGCGATCGGCGGCATCAAGAACCACGAGGTCTACTTCCTGAACCTCAGCGCCGACGGCGGCTCGCCCTCCGACGCCCTCGCCGGTCAGGTCGAGAAGGACTTCGGCGGGCACGACGACATGATCACCGAGCTCAAGGCCGGCGGCATGGCGGCGCGCGGCTGGGCCTGGGTCGCCTGGGACTGGGACTGGCAGCGGCTGGACGTCTACATCGGCGACGCCCAGAACACCTTCCCGGTCTGGAACGCCACCCCGATCCTGGCACTCGACGTCTACGAGCACTCCTACATCAGGGACTTCTCGACGGCCCGGCCCAAGTACATCGACGCCTTCGTCGCCAACATCGACTGGGCGGACGTCTCGGCGCGCTTCGAGCGCATCGCGTCCGTCGCCCAGTAGGCGGGAGCTCCGGCCGTGATCAGCCCGGGCGTCTGCGACCTCGGGCCGGTCAAGCTGCACTACCTGCAGGCGGGGGTCGGCGAACTCGTCCTCTGCCTGCACGGCTTCCCGGACCACGCGCCCTCGATGCGGGCGATGCTCGAGGAGCTCGCCGCGGCGGGCTTCCGCGCCGTCGCGCCCTTCATGCGCGGCTACGCGCCCTCGACCACCGACGCCCGCACCTTCGAGAGCGCGGCCCTCGCCGGTGACGTCCTCGGCCTCGGGGCCTCGCTGGCGTCGGGGGCCGACATCATGCTGGTCGGCCACGACTGGGGCGCCGTGGCCGCCCTGCACGCCGCCGTGCTCCAGCCCGAGCGGGTGCAGCGGCTGGTCACCATCGGCATGCCCCACGCGCGCACCTTCGCCCGCGCCCTGAACGAGGACCCGGTCCAGCAGCGGATGTTCTGGTACGCCTTCCTCTTCCTGGCCGAGGGCTTCGCCGAGCGTGTGGTCGCCGACCGCGACTTCGCCTTCGTCGAGCGCCTGATCGCCGACTGGTCGCCCCAGCCGCCGTTCACGCCGGAGGAGTGGTACGCCCTGCGGCGGACGCTGGGGTCGCGCGGCACGCTCCGGGCGGCGATGCGCTACTACCGCTCGGCCTTCGGCGTCGAGCCGCGCGACCCGGTGCTCGCCCGCGACGCCGCCCGCTGGAACGAGCCCGTGCGGGTGCCCACGCTGGCCATCTACGGCGAGCGCGACGGCTGCATCCGCCCCGAGGTCCACGCCTCCCAGGGCGAGGACTTCCTCGACGATCTGCGCCTGCGGCCCGTGCCCGGCGTCGGCCACTGGCCCCACCTCGAGGACCCGCGGCGGGTCCTGCCGGACATCGTCGGCTTTCTGCGCGCCTGACTCAGACCTCGATGATCTTCGGCAGCACCATCGGTCGCTGCTGGGTCCGGCGCCGCAGGAGGCCGGCGACGGCGTCGTGGATCTGGTGCTGGAGGACGCCCACCTCGGTCACCCGCTGCTCGGCCGAGGCGGCGAGGCTCCGCTCGACCTCGAGGCGGGTCTCCTCGATGAGCTCCTCGTCGTCGCCCGCGGCGAAGCCCCGCGTCACGACCTCCACCTCGCCGACGAGGGAGCCGTCGGACGCGTCGATGCGCGCGAGCACCAGCACGAGGCCGTCGTCGGAGAGGTGGCGCCGGTCGCGCAGCACGCTCTCCGTGACGTCGCCTCCGCCGGCCTGGTCGACGTAGGTCAGCCCGACGCGCACCTCGTCGACAACCGCCGCCCGCTCGCCGTCGAGCTCGAGCACATCGCCGTTGTCGAGGACGTGGATGCGCTCGGCGGTCAGGCCGAGGGGCGCCCGCGAGGCCAGGCGGGCGTGGGCGAGCTGGTGCTTGGTCTCGCCGTGGATCGGCGCGAAGTGCGCCGGCCGCACCCACTGGAGCATGAAGAGCAGGTCGCGCGCTCGGCCGTGGCCGGACAGGTGCAGGCCGGCCTCCTCGCCGCGCAGGACGCGGGCGCCCTGGCGCACGAGGCGGTTCTCGATCTCGGCGACCGCGAGCTCGTTGCCCGGCACCGTGCTCGCCGAGTAGAGCACCGTGTCGCCCTCGACGACCTCCACGTGCTTGTGCTCGCCCCGGGCGATGCGGCTCAGGGCGGCCATCGGCTCGCCCTGGCTCCCGGTGCAGAGGATCACCTGCTCGTCGAGGGGCCGCGACTCAAGATCCCGGAGGGAGACGAGGGTGCCGGGCGGGACCGTCAGGTAGGGCCGGCCCGTGTCCGGGTCGACCAGGTTGGTGGCGATGTTGACGTTGCGGGTGAGCGAGCGGCCGACCAGTGCCACGACGCGCCCGTCGAGGTAGGCCGCCTCCAGCACCTGCTGCATGCGGTGGATGTGCGAGGAGAAGGTGGTCACCAGGACGCGCCCACGCGCGGTCGCGAAGAGCGCCGAGAGCCCGTCCTTCACGGCCTCGTTCGGGAAGGGCAGCGCGACGTCGCTCTCCTCCGCGTTGGTCGAGTCGGCCAGCAGCAGCCGGACGCCGCGGTCCCCGAGGCGGACGAAGTCGGCCACGGCGCTCAGGCGGCCGTCGACGGGGTCGAACTCGATGCCGAAGTCGCCGGTGTGGAGGACCGTCCCGGCGGGGGTGCCCAGCGCGACGGCCGAGCAGTCGGGCATGGAGTGGGTGATCGGGATGAACTCGGCCCGGAAGGGACCGATCGGGAGCTCGCGCCCGTAGGGCACCTCGATCAGCTCGGCGCTCTCGGCCAGGCCGTGCTCGCCCAGCTTCGGGCGCAGCAGGGCGAGCGTGAAGCGGCGGCCGTAGATCGGCACCTGGCCGACGGCGCGCAGCAGGAAGGGCACCGCGCCGATGTGGTCCTCGTGGCCGTGGGTGAGGATGATCGCCTCGAGCGCGTCGCGGCGCTCGACCACGTACGTGAAGTCGGGCAGGACGATGTCCACGCCCATCTGGTCGTTCTTCGGGAAGGTGAGCCCGCAGTCGATGACGACCATGCGGCCGTCGCTCTCGACCACGTACATGTTCTTGCCGATCTCGCCGGCCCCGCCGAGCGGGATCACCCGCACGCGCGCCCCCGTCGCGTCCGTCGCGATGGCCGCCTCCCTGGTGCCGGCCGCGGTCAGGCCCGGGACAGGATGCCGCGGCGCTCGAGCACGCTGCGCAGGATGTCGCGCTGGACCGGCGTGGCCTCGACCAGCGGGAGGCGCAGCCGCGCGGAGGGGATGAGCCCGACCATCTCGAGGGCGGCCTTGATCAGGATGGGGCTCGTCGTCACGAAGAGGCCGGCGTAGAGATCGGCCAGGGCCGCGTCGCGGCGCCGCGCCTCGTCGAGGTCCCCCCGGCGGGCGTCCTCGGCGATCGCCCCCATCTCCTCCCCCACCAGGTGGGAGGAGACCGAGATGACGCCGGCGCCGCCGAGCTCCATGACGGGGAGCAGCATGTCGTCGTTGCCCGCGTAGAGGGCGAGCGGGGTCTCGGCGACCGCACGGAGCTCGTCGGGGTCCGGGTTCGCCTGCTTGAGCGCCACCACGCCGGGGATCCCGGCCAGCTCGGCGATGAGGTCCGGCGGCAGGTTGAGCGCCGACCGCGACGGGATGTTGTAGAGGATCACCGGCAGCCCGACCTCGGCGATCGCGGCGATGTGGGCCACGATCCCCTCGCGCGGCGGCCGGTTGTAGTACGGCGTCACCACCAGCGCGGCGTCCGCGCCGGCCTCGGCGCAGAGCTGCGTGAGGTGCACCGAGTGCGCCGTGTCGTTGGTGCCCGTGCCGGCCACCACCGTCGCCCGGCCCCCGCCCACCTCGCGCACCGCCAGCCGCACGAGCGCGGCCTGCTCCTCGTCGTTCAGCGTCGAGGCCTCGCCGGTCGTCCCGGCGATCACCAGGCCGTCCGACCCGTGCTCGACGAGATGGTGCGCGAGCCGGGCCGCGGCGGCCTCGTCGACCCGCAGGTCTGCGTCGAACGGCGTGACCATCGCCGTCAGGATGGTGCCGAGCACGGGCGGGAGTATAGCCCCGGGCCCCCGACGGCCCCCCCGTCAGCCGCCGAAAGCTGATATCCCAGAGCCGTGGCGGGCGAC
>DATAGF010000270.1:0-2368 GCA_036257075.1 Miltoncostaeaceae bacterium | reverse complement strand
GCCCGGGTGCCCAGCCGCGACGGGTCGAACGGGGCCGGGTAGGCCCGAGCCCGGCGACGACGGAAGGAGGCCCGCCGTGCGGGCGATCTGGAACGGCTTCATCAGCTTCGGCCTCGTCACCATCCCGGTGTCGGTCGGCCTGGCGCAGCAGCGCAGCGACGTCAGCTTCCGCACCCTCTCGCGCGAGACCCTGCAGCCGGTCAAGCAGAAGCGCTGGGACCCCAAGCGCGACGTCGAGGTGGGCGCGGAGGACGTGGTCAAGGGCTGGGAGGTGTCCAAGGGCCGCTACCTGCCGGTCGAGGACGCCGAGCTCGAGCGCTTCGCCGCGCGCCAGGAGAAGACGATCCAGATCCTCGGCTTCGTCGAGCTGAGCGAGGTCGACCCGGTCTACTTCGAGCGCGCCTACTGGCTGGAGCCCCAGGAGCGCGCCGAGCGGCCCTACGTCCTGCTGCGGACCGCCATGGAGGAGTCCGGGCGCGCCGCGCTCGGGCGCTTCGTCCTGTCCACCAAGGAGCACCTCGTGCTGCTGCGCCCCACGAACGGGGTGCTGGCGCTGCAGACGCTCTACTACCCGGAGGACGTGCGCATCCAGGACCAGCGGGAGATCGGCGAGCGGCTCGAGGGGGTGGAGGCCTCCAAGGAGGAGCTCGCCATGGCCGAGCAGCTGGTCGAGGGGCTGTCGCGGCCGTTCAAGCCGGACGAGTACCCCAACGAGACCCGCGCGGCGCTGGTCGACTTCCTCCAGGCCAAGGCCGCCGGCGAGGAGATCGCTGAGCCCGAGGAGATCAGCGAGCCGGCGCCGGTCGTCGACCTGATGGCCGCCCTCAAGGCCAGCCTGGCCGCGGCGGGCGGCGACGCCCCGGAGGCTGAGGGCGACGGCGGCAAGGGCGACGGCGACAAGGGCGACGACCAGCTCTCGATCGAGCAGGGGCGCCTGCGCGGGGTCAAGGGCGGCGGCGAGGGCCGCAAGTCGTCGTCGTCCAAGGCGAAGGCGCCGGCGAAGAAGTCGGGCACCCAGCGCCGCCGGAAGGCGTCCTGAGAACCCCCTCCGAAATGAGCCTTCGGTGAGGTCTGGGCCCCGGCAGCGCCAACCGGCACCCGACGCCCATCGTCGCTGCAGGCGCATCTGATGGCCGCGAGGTGCCGGCGGCTCTCATTTCGGAGGGGGTTCTGAGCCCGGTCCGGCGCGACCCGCTCACCGGCGACCCGGTCCTCCTGGCGCCCGCGCGGGCCGCCCGGCCGCACGACGTGGGCCGGCCATCGGCGGCGGCCGGGTGCCCCTTCTGCGAGGGCAACGAAGCCGAGACGCCCCCGGAGACCCAGGCGGTCCGGCCGGGTGGCGGGGCGCCGGACACGCCCGGGTGGCTCGTGCGGGCCATCCCGAACAAGTTCCCCGCAGTCGGGCCGGACGAGGGCGTCCACGAGGTGGTGGTGAACACGCCGCGGCACGTCGTCCGCCTCCAGGACCTGACCGACGACGAGGCCGACCTCGCGGGGCGGATGTGGGCGGATCGCATCCGGGCCGTCGAGGCGGATCCGCGCGGCCTCTGGCCCTTCCTCTTCCTCAACGAGGGGGCCGCCGCCGGCGCGTCGCTGCAGCACAGCCACGCACAGCTCGTGGGGCTGCCACTCGAGCCACCGAGGCTGCTCGCCCTGGAGCGGGCGTTCGAGGAGACGAGCCGCTGCCCGGTGTGCGCCGACATCGAGGGCGCCGGGGCGGACGGCCGGGTCGTCGACGAGGACGGGGGTCTGGTGGCGTGGTCGCCCGAGGTCCCGCCCCTCACGGGGACGCTGCGGATCGGCCCGGCGCGCCACGAGGCCGACTGGACCGCGCCCCCCGGGCCCGGGGCGGCGGCGCGCTTCCTGCGCCGCCAGGCGGCGGCGGCCGGCGACCGGCTCGGCGCCGAGGCCATCAACGCCTGGCTGCACCGTGCCCGCCCGGGGACCGGGGGCCGGTACCACTGGCACATGGACCTGATCCCGCGCCTGGGGACCCTCGCGGGCCTCGAGCTCGGCACCGGCGTGATCGCCGTCGCCATCTCACCGGCCGAGCTCGCCGGCCGCCTCCGGGACGCCCCCGCCGCGGCGCAGACGGGGGGGTAGCCGGAGCCGGCCCCGGCGGACGTCGCTTCGCCGGACGCCGATCTCCTCGATGCGCGCGGTCAACCGCGCCAGGCCGCCCTCGAGCTCCCGCACCCAGTGGCGCAGCACCAGCAGGCGCACGAGCGCCTCGCGGCAGGGCTCGTCCGTCGGCGGGGAGGCGGCGCAACGGGCGACGAGGGCGTCGTCGCCGGGAGGCGCGGGCGGTCGGGGCGGAGGGTCGCCCGCGCGCAGGGCGGCCGCGGCCGCGCGGTAGCCGGCGGCGGCC
>DATAGF010000266.1:0-3543 GCA_036257075.1 Miltoncostaeaceae bacterium | reverse complement strand
CGAGGAGGTCGAGGCCATGATCGGCCGGGCCGCCGAGATGGCCGAGGCGGTCCTGGCCGACGGCATGGAGGCGGCCGTCAACCGCTTCCACGCCAGCCCGCCGGGGGAACGGGCGCGCGCCCGCCGCGAGCGCCGCGAGGGCCCCGATGAGGCCGAGCAAGGCGCGGACGGGGGCGGAGGCGACGAGTGAGCGAGGCGACCGCCCTCGACCGCCTCGTCCTCGGCGCGCCGGGCCTGCGCGAGGCCGCGGAGCGCGTCGCCGGCGCCGAGGCCGCGGGCCGGGTCGCCCTCGCGCGGCCGGCGTGGCCGTACGCCGCCGCGGCCCTGGCCCGCAGCACCGGCCGGGCTCTCCTGCTCGTCGCCCCGGGGGACGACGAGGCACGCGACCTGGCGTCCGAGCTGGCCGCCCTGCTCGGCCGGGCCGCGGTCGCGCTCTGGCCAACCCGCGGGCTTCCGGCCGGCGGGGCCGTGGGGCCGTCGCCGCACATCGTCGGCCAGCGGGCGCGCGCGCTCGCGGGGCTGGCGCGCCCCGGGACGGCCGTCGTGGCGGGCGCCCCCGCGCTCGCCGAGCGCGTGCCCGCGGCCGCGGGGCGGGCCGCGCCGATCGAGGTCGCCGTCGGCGAGCGCGTCTCGCTCGACGACCTCGTCGACCGCCTCACCGCCATGGGCTACGAGCGCGTCCCCCAGGTCGAGGAGCGCGGCGACCTGGCGGTGCGGGGCGGGATCGTCGACGTCTACCCCTCGACGGCCGACCTGCCCGCCCGCATCGAGCTCTTCGGCGATGAGGTCGAGAGCATGAGGGCCTTCTCGGCCTTCACCCAGCGCACCATCCGCCCGATCACGCGCCTGGTCGCCTGGCCGGCGGCCGAGCCGGCCGAGGGCCCCTGGGCCGACCCGCTCGACGACCCCGGCCCAGGGGATGCCGCGGTCGTACGGCTCGCCCCGGGCGAGCACGCGGCCGCACTGCGCGAGGCGCGCGAGCGGCTGGAGGACGAGGCCGCCGTCGGCGAGCTGGCCGACCCGGGCGCGGTCGACGCCGCCCTCGCCGCGCTGTCGGAGCTCGACATCGCGCCGCCCGCCGGGGCCGCGGCGGCCGCCTTCGATGCCGCGGAGGCCCGCTTCGCCACCCGCTCGCCCGCCGAGGCCGAGGCCGAGCTGTCGCGGCTCGCGCGGGGCGGCCTGCGGGTGGTGGTGACCTTCGCCCGGCGGGGCGACCTCTCGCGCGCCCTCGCCCGGATGGAGCGCCTGCGGCCGGCCGAGCTCGCGCCCGGCGAGCTGCCCGAGCCCGGGCGGGTGGGCCTGACCACACTGGCGACCGCCGGCGGGTTCGTCTCGCGCGACCTCGGTCTGGCGGTCATCCCCGAGGAGCGGATCCTGCGCCGCCGGCGCCCCTCGGCGCAGCGCGGCCCGGTCGTCGGGAAGCGCCTGGCCAGCTTCCTCGACCTGCGGGTGGGCGATCACGTCGTGCACGAGGACCACGGCATCGGGCGGCTGACCGCGTTCGAGACGCGGACGGTGGCCGGCCTCACGCGCGACTACCTGGCCCTGGCCTTCGCCGACGGGGACCGCCTCTACGTGCCCCACGACCAGCTCGACCGCGTCACGCGGTACGTCGGCGCGGACGGCTCGGCCCCGGCCCTGTCGAAGCTCGGGGGCAGGGCCTGGGACCGCATGAAGTCGCGGGCCCGGGCCGCGGTGCGGGAGATGGCCGGCGAGCTGATCTCGCTCTACCAGGCGCGCGCGGCGGCGCCGGGCTTCGCGTTCCCGCCCGAGGACGAGCTGATGAGGGAGCTCGAGCGCCGCTTCCCCCACCGCGAGACCCTCGACCAGCAGCGGGCGATCGACGCGGTCGCCGACGACATGGAGCGGCCCCGCCCGATGGACCGCCTGATCTGCGGCGACGTCGGCTTCGGGAAGACCGAGATCGCCATGCGGGCGGCCTTCAAGGCCGCGGCGGCCGGCAAGCAGGTGCTGATGCTGGCGCCCACCACGATCCTCGCCCAGCAGCACCTCGCGACCTTCCGCGAGCGCTTCGGCGACCTGCCCGTGTCCGTGGACATGGTGAACCGCTTCCGCTCCCCGTCCGAGACGCGCGAGGTCCTGGGCCGCTACCGCGACGGACGCCTCGACGTCCTCATCGGGACCCACCGCCTGCTGTCGATGGACGTCCAGCCGAAGGACCTGGGCCTGGTGATCGTCGACGAGGAGCAGCGCTTCGGGGTGGCCCAGAAGGAGGCCCTGCGCCAGCTGCGCCTGCGCGTCGACGTCCTGGCCATGAGCGCCACGCCGATCCCGCGCACGCTGCAGATCTCGCTGTCGGGCCTGCGCGACATCAGCGTCGTCGAGACGCCGCCGCCCGGCCGCCGTCCGATCGCCACCCACGTCGGTGAGTACGACGAGGAGCTGGTGGGCGAGGCCCTGCGCCGGGAGCACGCCCGGGGCGGCCAGAGCTTCTACCTGCACAACCGGGTCGAGACCATCGAGCAGGCTGCGGAGGGCCTGCGCGCGATCCTGCCCGAGCTGAGGATCGCGACGGCCCACGGACAGACGCACGAGCACGAGCTCGAGGACGTGATGCTGGCCTTCGTGCGGGGCGAGGCCGACGTCCTCGTGGCCACGAGCATCATCGAATCGGGGCTCGACATCCCCCAGGCCAACACCCTGGTGGTGGAGCGCGCCGACCAGCTCGGCTTGTCCCAGCTCTACCAGATCCGCGGCCGGGTCGGCCGGTCGGACGTGACCGCCCACGCCTACCTGTTCTACCCGGACGCGGCGACGCTCGGCCGCGACGCGGCCTCGCGGCTCCGCGCCCTGGCCGACTACACCGAGCTCGGCAGCGGCCTGCGCATCGCCATGCGCGACCTCGAGATCCGCGGGGCGGGCAACCTGCTCGGCGACGAGCAGAGCGGCCACGTGGCGGCCGTCGGCTTCGAGCTCTATCTGGAGATGCTCAACGACGCGGTCCTGCAGGGGCAGGGCCGGGAGGTGCCCGAGCGCGAGGTGCGGGTGGAGATCCCGGTCTCGGCCTACATCCCCGGCGACTACGTGCCGCTGGAGGCGGCCAAGATCGACCTCCACCGCCGCATCGGCCTCGCCGCCGACCTCGAGGAGGTCGCCTCCCTGCGGGCCGAGCTGGAGGACCGCTTCGGCCCGGTGCCGCCACCGGTCGACGCCCTGCTCGCCGTGCAGCGGGTGCGGATCAAGCTGCGCGACGCCGGGGCGAGCCGGCTCGCGGTGCGCTCGGGGCGCATCACGATCGGCCCCGTGAGCCTCACCAGCCAGGCCCTCCGGGCGCTCCGCGATGCCGAGCCAACCGCCACCTACGCCGGCCGCGAGCGCCTGGTGTCGCTCCCCGTGGGGGCCTCGCCCTCGGAGCGGCTGGCGGCCGCCGAGGGCGCCCTCGACGCCCTCGCGGGGGCGGCGGCGATCGCCGCCTGAGGGCGGCCGGCGATGAGCGCGTCGCGCCCGCCAGAGGCGCCGCGCGCGAACGCCATAGAGCCCCGAGAACCCGCTTCCCATGCCTTAAGACCGCCCTAACGGGGG
>DATAGF010000265.1:0-4110 GCA_036257075.1 Miltoncostaeaceae bacterium | reverse complement strand
GACCTCGTGCGCGACGGCCACGAGGCCCTGCGGGCCGCGGTGCGCCACCGCCCGCCGGGCGCGCGCGCGTTCGCGGAGGAGCCGATGGCGCAGCTCAGCCCGGACCGCTGGCGCGGGGAGTTCACCACCGGCGAGCTCGGGATCCACCGCTTCCAGGTGGAGGCCTGGGTCGACCCCTTCGCCTCCTGGCGCGACGAGCTCGAGCGCAAGCTGGCCGCCGGGCAGGAGGACCTGGAGGGCGAGCTCGTCGAGGGCGCGGCGCTGCTGGAGGACGCGGCGGGGCGGCTGAAGGGCGCCGACCGGCGCGTCGCCGAGGCCGCCCTGGCGGCGCTCTCGACGGGCAACGGCTTCGCCGAGCGGGCCGACGCGGCGCTCGCGCCCGAGGTCTCGGAGGCCCTCGCCCGCGACCCCGAGCGCCGCGACCGCTCCCGCTCGGAGCCGCTGGAGATCGACGTGGACCGCGAGCGGGCCCGGGTCGGGGCCTGGTACGAGCTCTTCCCGCGCTCGTTCGGGGGCTTCGCGGGCGTGCAGCTCCAGCTCCCGCGCCTGGCCGACCTCGGCTTCGACGTGATCTACCTGCCGCCCGTCCACCCCATCGGGCGCACCCACCGCAAGGGCCGCAACAACGCGCCCGCGGCGGCGCCGGGCGAGCCCGGCAGCCCCTGGGCGATCGGGGGGCCCGAGGGGGGCCACACGGCGGTCAACCCTGAGCTCGGGACGCTCGAGGACTTCGCCCGCCTCGTCGAGGCGGCCCGCGATCACGGCATGGAGATCGCCCTCGACTTCGCCATCCAGTGCTCGCCCGACCACCCCTGGCTGACCGAGCACCCCGAGTGGTTCCACCGCCGCCCGGACGGGACCCTCAAGTACGCCGAGAACCCGCCCAAGCGGTACCAGGACATCTACAACGTGAACTTCGACAGCCCCGACTGGCGGGGGCTGTGGGAGGCGCTCCGCGACGTGGTGCTGGTCTGGGCCGAGCGGGGGGTGCGGATCTTCCGCGTCGACAACCCCCACACCAAGCCGATCGGCTTCTGGCGCTGGCTCATCCGCACGGTGCGCGAGGCCCACCCGGACGTCGTCTTCCTGTCCGAGGCCTTCACCAGCCCCGCGCGCATGTACGCGCTGGCGAAGGCCGGCTTCAGCCAGTCCTACACCTACTTCACGTGGAAGAACTCCAAGGAGGAGCTGACGGGCTACGTCTCCGAGCTGGCGGGCCCGGTGTCGGAGTTCTTCCGGCCGAACCTCTTCACGAACACGCCCGACATCCTCCACGCCTACCTGCAGGAGGGCGGACGGCCGGCGTTCGAGGCCCGGCTGGTGCTGGCCGCCACCCTCTCGCCGAGCTACGGCATCTACTCGGGCTTCGAGAACCTCGAGCGCACGCCCGTCGCGCCGGGCAGCGAGGAGTACCTCGACTCGGAGAAGTACGAGACCAAGGCGCGCAGCCTGGACGGGCCGCTGCTGCCGCTGGTGCGGCGCCTCAACGAGATCCGCCGCGCCTCGCCGCCGCTGTGGCGCATCGACGTGCGCTTCCTCGAGACCGCGAACCCGGCCCTGATCGGCTACGCCAAGGGGACGGGCGAGGGCGCGATCATCGTCGTCGTGAACCTCGACCCCTGGGACGCCCACGAGGGCCTGGTCGTGATCCCGCCCGTGCTCGGGCTGCCGGCGGCGTTCACCGCGCGCGACCTGGTCAGCGGCGAGGTCTTCCGCTGGGGCTCGGGCGGCAACTACGTGCGGCTCGACCCGGCCGTCGCGCCGATGCACGTGATGAGGGCCGAGCCGTGAGCACGACCGCCTCGATCGAGCCGGACATCGCCCTGCTCGCCTCCCGCGACCACCACGAGCCGCACCGCGTGCTCGGCGCGCACCCGGTGGACGCCGGCGTGGCCGTGCGCGTGTGGCGGCCCGGCGCCGACGCGGTGCGCATCCACCCTGAGGGCGGCGAGCCGGTGGAGCTGGCGCACCGCTCCTCCGGGCTGTTCGAGGCCGTCATCCCCGGTCCGGCGGGCCTCCCGCGGTACGAGGTCGAGGTGGAGCTGGGGGACGCGGTCACGCGGGCCCGCGATCCCTACACCTTCCTGCCGACCCTCGGCGAGCTCGACCTTCACCTGGTGGGCGAGGGCAGCCACCAGGCGCTGTGGGAGCGGCTCGGGGCCCACGTGCGCACCATCGACGGCGCGACCGGCGTGGCGTTCACGGTCTGGGCGCCGTCGGCGCGGTCGGTGAGCGTGGTCGGCGACTGGAACGCCTGGGACGGGCGCGTGCACCCGATGCGCACGCTCGGCGCCTCGGGCATCTGGGAGCTCTTCGTCCCCGGCGTCGACGAGGGTACGCACTACAAGTTCGAGATCCGCGGCCGCGACGGCTCCCTGCGGCTGAAGGCCGACCCCGAGGCGCTGCGGGCCGAGCACCCGCCCAAGACGGCGTCGGAGGTCTTCGTGAGCCGCTACGCCTGGGGCGACGACGACTGGATGCTGGAGCGCCCCGAGCGCCGCCCGCACGAGGAGCCGGTCTCGATCTACGAGGTCCACCTCCCCTCCTGGCGCTGGAACCCGATGGAGGGCAACCGGCCCCTGAGCTACGTCGAGCTCGGCGAGGAGCTCGGCGACTACGCGCACGACATGGGCTTCACGCACGTGGAGCTCCTGCCCGTCATGGCCCACCCCTTCCCCGGCTCCTGGGGCTACCAGGTCACCTCCTATTTCGCGCCCTCGCCGCGGCTGGGCTCCCCCGACGAGCTGCGCGAGATGATCGACCGCCTGCACGCCCGCGGCATCGGCGTGATCCTCGACTGGGTGCCGGCCCACTTCCCCCGCGACGACTGGGCGCTGGCGCGCTTCGACGGGACGGCGCTCTACGAGCACGAGGACCCGCGCCGGGGCGCGCACCCCGACTGGGGCACGCTGATCTTCAACTACGGCCGCAACGAGGTGCGCAACTTCCTCGTGGCCAGCGCCCTCTACTGGCTGCGCGAGTACCACGCCGACGGGCTGCGCGTCGACGCCGTGGCGTCGATGCTCTACCGCGACTACTCGCGGGCGGCCGGCGAGTGGGTCCCCAACGAGTACGGCGGGCGGGAGGACCTGGACGCGATCGGCTTCCTGCGCCAGCTCAACGAGGTCACCCACGCCCGCGAGCCCGGGACGATCATGGCGGCCGAGGAGTCGACCGCCTGGCCGGCCGTCTCGCGCCCCACCGACGTCGGCGGCCTGGGGTTCGACCTCAAGTGGAACATGGGGTGGATGCACGACACGCTCGAGTACTTCGCGCACGACCCGATCCACCGCCGCTACCACCACGACGAGCTCACCTTCAGCCTCGTCTACGCCTTCACCGAGCAGTTCGTGCTGCCGCTCTCCCACGACGAGGTCGTGCACGGCAAGGGCTCGCTCCTGTCGCGGATGCCCGGCGACGACTGGCAGAAGCACGCGAACCTGCGCGCGCTCTACGCCTACATGTGGGCCCACCCCGGCAAGAAGCTGCTCTTCATGGGCGGGGAGCTGGCCCAGGAGCAGGAGTGGAGCCACGAGCGCAGCCTCGACTGGCACCTCCTCGAGCGCCCCCGCCACGCCGGCGTCCAGCGCCTGGTGCGCGACCTCAACCGCCTCTACCGCGAGACGCCGCCCCTCTGGGAGCTCGACGCCGAGCCCGGCGGCTTCCGCTGGCTGGTCGTCGACGACCGCGACGCCAACGTGGTCGCCTTCGCCCGCTTCGCCCGCGACGGCCGCCCCCTGGTCGCCGCCGCGAACCTGTCGCCGGTCCCGCGGAACGGCTACCGCCTGCCGATGCCGCGGCCGGGCCGCTGGCGCGAGGTGCTCAACACCGACGCCGAGGCCTACGGCGGCGCCAACGTGGGCAACGCCGGCGGCGTCTGGGCGGAGGAGGCGCCGTCGGGGGGCGAGGGCAGCTCGGCCGAGGTGACGGTCCCTCCCCTCGGGGTGGTCTGGCTCACGCCGGATGAGTGACCGGCTGCCCTGGGAGCGCCCCCTGGGCGCGGTCCCGGAGCAGGGCGGGCCGACGACCTTCCGGGTCTGGGCGCCGCGCGCCCGCGAGGTGAGCGTGGAGGTCGGCGGGCGCTCGGTGCCGTTGACCCCGCACGGGGGC
>DATAGF010000255.1:0-10041 GCA_036257075.1 Miltoncostaeaceae bacterium | reverse complement strand
AACAAGAAGCGCGAGCTCGAGGAGCAGTGGAAGAGCGACGAGGGCGGCCCGCGGGCCTCCATCGGCGAGGAGGAGATCGCCGACATCGTCTCGATGTGGACCGGCATCCCGGTGTTCAAGCTCACCGAGGCCGAGACGCAGAAGCTGCTCCGGATGGAGGAGGAGCTCCACAAGCGGGTCATCGGCCAGCAGCAGGCGATCACCGCGGTCTCGCGGGCGATCCGCCGCGCCCGGGCCGGCATCAAGGACCCAAAGCGACCCTCCGGCTCGTTCATCTTCCTCGGCCCCTCGGGCGTCGGGAAGACCGAGCTGGCGCGGACGCTGGCCGAGTTCCTGTTCGGCGACGAGAGCGCGCTGATCCAGGTCGACATGTCCGAGTACATGGAGAAGCACGCGGTGTCGCGGCTGGTCGGCTCGCCCCCGGGCTACATCGGCTACGACGAGGGCGGCCAGCTCACCGAGCAGGTCCGGCGCAAGCCGTACTCGGTGATCCTGCTCGACGAGGTCGAGAAGGCCCACCCCGAGGTCTTCAACATCCTGCTGCAGATCCTCGAGGACGGGCGCCTCACCGACGCCCAGGGCCGCTCGGTCGACTTCCGCAACGCGATCCTGATCATGACCTCGAACATCGGCGCGGCGACGATCTCCCGCAGCACCCCGCTGGGGTTCTCCGTCACCGACGAGACCGGCATGTCCTACGACGACATGAAGTCGCGGATCATGGGCGAGCTGAAGCGGGTCTTCCGCCCCGAGCTGCTCAACCGCATCGACGAGGTCATCGTCTTCCACAAGCTCACCAAGGAGGAGATCACCCGCATCGTCGATCTGCTCCTGATCCGGCTGCAGAAGCAGATGAGCGAGCACGGGCTCGCCTTGCGCCTGACCGACGAGGCGAAGGACCTGCTCGTGGAGCAGGGCTACGACCCCACCATGGGGGCGCGGCCGCTGCGGCGCGCGATCCAGCGCCTGATCGAGGACCCCCTCTCCGACCAGCTGCTGTCCGGCGGCTTCCCGGAGGGGAGCACGGTCGTCGTCGATCGGGACGGAGAGGAGATGAAGCTCGTGATCCAGGAGCCCGAGCCCGAGGCGGTCGGCGCGGCCGCGGGTGGGACGGCCGAGGAGTCGCCCACCGGCTCGAGCGAGTCGTAGTCATCCAGCAGGGGTCACGCGTGGCGCACGCGCGCGCCAGGGCGGTCTACATGTGCGGGGCCTGCGGTCAGCAGGCCCCGCGCTGGCTCGGGCGCTGCCCGTCCTGCGGCGAGTGGGGGACGGTCGCCGAGCATGCGCCGCCCGCCGCCCGCCGGCCGGCGCTGGGCCCCGCGCCCGAGGCGCCGCGCCTGGCCGACCTGGGCGACGCCGCGCCCGACCGGCTCACCACGGGCATCGGCGAGCTCGACCGGGTCCTCGGCGGCGGGCTGGTGCCCGGGTCGCTGGTCCTGATCGGCGGCGAGCCCGGCATCGGCAAGAGCACGCTGGTGCTGCAGGCCCTGGCGTCCATCGAGCCCTCCTCGCGCTCGGCCGCTCTCGGCGGCGGCCGGCCCTCGTCGGGCGGAGTGGTTCTGCTGGTCACCGGCGAGGAGTCGCCCGTCCAGGTGCGTGGCCGGGCCGAGCGGCTACGGGCCGACTGCGGGGAGGTCCGCGTGCTGGCCGAGACGCGGCTCGAGGCGGTCCTGTCGGCCATCGAGGCGCTCGAGCCCCAGGTCTGCGCGGTCGACTCGGTGCAGACCATCCACTCGGACGCGGTCGACGGCGCCCCCGGCGCCCCGAACCAGGTGCGCCAGGTCACCGTCGAGCTGATGCGCGCCGCCAAGGAGCGCGGCGTCACGATCCTGCTCGTCGGCCAGGTGACGAAGGACGGGGCCCTCGCCGGGCCGCGCACGCTCGAGCACCTGGTCGACTGCGTCCTCTCGTTCGAGGGCGACGACCTGCGCGCCCACCGGGTCCTGCGCGCCACCAAGAACCGCTTCGGCTCGACCAACGAGACCGGCGTCTTCGAGATGGGGCCCTCCGGGCTGGATCCGGTCGACGACCCCACCCGCCTCTACCTGGCCGAGGCCGGGGAGCGGGTCGGCTCGTGCGTCTTCCCCGCGATCGAGGGCAGCCGGGCGCTGCTGGTCGAGGTGCAGGCGCTGGTCGGCCACACGGAGGTCGTGCCGCCCCGGCGCGTCGCCGTGGGCGTCGACCGCACGCGCCTGGCCCAGATCATCGCCGTGCTCTCGCGCCACGGCGGCCTGCGGCTCGGCGACGCCGACGTCTTCGTGAGCGTGGCCGGGGGAGCGCGGGCCATCGACCCGGCGGCGGACCTGGCGATCGCCCTGGCCGTCGCGAGCGCCCACCGCGGGGTGCCGGTCGCCGCCGGGACCGCGGCCTTCGGCGAGCTCGGCCTCACGGGCGCCGTGCGCCCGGCGGGCCACGCCGTGCGCCGGCTCGCCGCGGCGGCCGGGCACGGGATCGAGACGGCGATCATGCCGACCGGGCGCACCGGGTCGGACCCGGGGTCGCCCGCACCAGCAGTCATCCGTGCGGTGCCGGGGGTGCAGGAGGCCCTCGAGGCCGCCTTCTGAGCGGTTGTCCTGTCAATGACGAGGGAGGAGCAGCGGTTGTATGAAGTCGGTGACAAGGTCGTGTACCCGCATCACGGCGCCGGGAAGATCGTCAAGAAGGAGCTCAAGGAGATCCTCGGCCAGCGCCGTGAGTACCTCACGATCCAGATCCTCTACAACGACATGACCGTGATGGTCCCCACGGAGAACGCCGACAAGGCCGGCCTCCGCAAGGTCATCGGCGAGGAGACGGTCGACGAGGTCCTTGCGGTCCTCCGCGACGACGGCACGCAGATGCCGAAGAACTGGAACCGTCGCTTCAAGCACAACCGCGACAAGATCAAGACAGGAGACATCTTCGAGCTGGCCGAGGTCGTCCGGAACCTGTCCATCAGGGACCTCGACAAGGGGCTCTCGACCGGCGAGAAGCAGATGTTCGGCCGGGCCAAGAAGATCCTCGCGAGCGAGCTCATGTACGCGCGCGACATGGAGGAGCAGGAAGCGATCGATTTCCTGGAGACTCTCCTCGAGGACATCGGCCAGCGGCGGGGGACTGGCGGCGCCAGCACCCGCGCGGCTGGGGCGCTCGTCGATTAGGGGCGGCCCACCGGTCTAACGTAAGCGGGAGGAGCGCCGAGGGCCGAGGACGACGGGGGAACGGGAGATGACGAGGCGGTCGCCCAGGGGTGGGCGGTGGTGATGCAGCGGTGCTGAGCATCGTCAGCGGGATCGTCCTCGCCATCATCGGCGGCCTCGGCGCCTTCCAGGGCTCCCAGGCCCTCCCGCTCGAGGACTGGTTCTCCTCGCCGTGGCACTACCTCGTCGGCGCGGCGATGACCGTCGCCGGCGCCGTCGTCGGCTGGCTCGTCGGCCGGCTCCTGGGGCGGCTTTTCCAGAAGCGCCTGCGCGCGATCGACCGCGCCGCCGACCGCCGCTCGGCCGCGGAGCTCACGGTGGGAGCGCTCGGGCTGGTCGTGGGCCTCGTGGCGGCAGCCCTCGCCGGGGTCGCGGTGGCCCAGCTGCCGATCATCGGCCCCTACCTGCTGGTGCCGATCGTGCTGGTGGTGGCCTACCTGTTCATGCGCGTCGCCGCGCGCAAGCACGTGGACATCCTGCGCCTGGTGGGCATCCGCTCGCGGTCATCGGCCGCGAACGTCCCGACCCGCCTCGTGGACACCTCGGCGATCATCGACGGCCGCCTGGTGGACGTGATGAAGACGCGCTTCCTCTCGGGCGCGATCGTCATCCCCGACTTCGTGCTGGAGGAGCTGCAGCGCGTGGCCGACTCGACCGACGTCCTCAAGCGGGCCCGCGGGCGGCGCGGCCTCGAGATCGTCGAGGAGCTGAAGTCCTCCGCCAACGGGGGCTTCTCGGTGCGGGCGGCCGACTACCCGGACACCGAGGGCGTGGACGCGAAGCTCGTGCGCATGGCCCAGGACGTGGGCGGCTCGATCGTCACCACCGACTACAACCTCAACAAGGTCGCCCAGATCCAGGGCGTCGAGGTCCTGAACGTCAACGAGCTGGCCAACGCGCTCAAGCCGGCGGTCCTGCCCGGCGAGCCCCTCCAGGTCAAGGTGATCCGCGAGGGGCGCGAGTACGACCAGGGCGTCGGCTACCTTCAGGACGGGACGATGATCGTGGTCGAGGGCGGGCGCTCGGCGGTGGGGAAGGAGATCACGGTCGAGGTCACCAGCGTCCTGCAGAGCCCGTCCGGGAAGATGATCTTCACCAAGCTCCCCGGCGCTCAGGTCTCCCCGTCGTAATAGCCGCCCCCGGCCGAGCGGGGCACGATGATGTCCTCGTCGCCGCCCGGGGTCCAGACGCCGACCTTGTCGCTGTCCGGGTAGGCCGTCGCGGTCGGGAAGACGACCTCCGACCACATGAGGACGCGCGCCGGCGCGTCCGAGTCGTTGCCGATCTGGTGGGCGCCCTCGGGGCCCGTCGGGAAGAAGACGAGGTCCAGGGGCTCGAGGCGCTCCGCGCCCTCCGGCGTCCGGACCGTCGGGGTGCCGGCGATCACCAGGGCCCACTCCTCCTCGCCGTACTCGTAGTGGTACGGGCAGACCGCCTCCCCGGGCGGGATCTCGTAGAGGGTGGCGCCGGTCCGCTCGGCCCCGAGCCGGGCGCGGGTCGCGAGCCTGCGGGCCCGGAAGCCCTCGGGGCGGACGACGTCGTCGTCGAAGGCGGGATCGGCAAGGTTGACGCGTCGCACGGGGCCTATCCTGACACCCCGCGGGCGGCCCGTCCCTGGGCCGCGAGCCACTCCGCCAGGCCGACGCCGCCGAAGGGGTCGCCCGCCTCGAGCCCCTCGTGCTTGGCGAAGGCGTAGACGGGCCGGTCGGCGGCCTCGCGCTCGAGCAGGTCGCGCCAGGCGTCGCGCGCCTCGGGCGAGTAGCGGTCCGCGCGCAGGCGTACGTAGCCCAGGGGCCCCTCCGGCAGCCGCGGGACCACCACCCCGAGCGTCTCCGAGACGCAGACCGTGCCGCCGGCGGCGGCGATGCGCTCCTCGACCTCCGGGGCGAACCACGACTCGTGGCGGAACTCGAGGGCCACCGGCAGCCCCGGCGGCAGGCAGCCGAGGAAGCCCTCGAGGGCCCCGTCGTCGCGCTCCCTCGTCGGCGGGAACTGGATCAGCACGGCGCCGAGCCGCGCCCCGAGCGGCGCCAGCGACTCGAGGAAGCGCGCCAGGAAGGCGGCGCCGCCCCCGGCCGGGGGCAGCGCCCGTACGTGGGTGAGGCGGCGGTGGGCCTTGGCGGCGAAGCGGAAGCCCTCGGGCGTCTGCTCGGCCCAGCGGGCGACGACGTCCTCCGGATGGACCTTGTAGTGGGTCGCGTTGATCTCGCAGGCCGGGAGGACCGACGAGTAGTAGGAGAGGAACCGCTCCTGGGGGAGGCCCTCGGGGTAGAAGTCCGGCCTCCACTCGGGGTAGGCCCACCCGGATGTGCCAACGTGCAGGCCCATGAGCCCCCAAATTAGCGGCGACGCGCAGGCGACCACCGGCGCGATCCTGGTCGCCGCCGGCTCCGGGGTGCGCATGGGCGCCGACGCTCCGAAGGCGCTGATCCCGCTCGCCGGCCGGCCGATGCTGGTCTGGAGCCTGGCGGCGCTCGGCGAGCTCGACGCCGTGGTGGTCGCCGCGCCGCCCGGGCACGCGGGCGAGGTGGAGGCCGTCGTCACCGCGGCCCTGCCCGGCGCGAGGGTCGTCGCCGGCGGCGCCAGCCGTGCGGAGTCGGTCGCGGCGGGGCTCGCCGCCCTCCCCGCCGCCGAGATCGTCATTGTGCACGACGCCGCGCGGCCCCTCCTGACCCGGGCGATCGTGGCCGCGGTCGTCGGCGCCCTCGACGGCGCCGACGGCGCCATCGCCGCGCGGCCGGTGGCCGACACGCTCAAGCGCGGCGACGGCGGGCCGCACCCCGTGATCGAGGCGACGGTCGACCGCGCGCCGCTCTGGGCGGCCGAGACGCCCCAGGTCTTCTGGGCGGCAGCCCTGCGGGACGCCGTCGCGCGTGCGAGGGACGACGACCGCCTCGCCGGGGCGACCGACTGCGCGTCGCTGGTCGAGGCCGCCGGGGGGCGGGTACGCCTCGTCCCGATCCGCGGGCCGAACCTGAAGGTCACGACGCCCGCCGACCTGGCCCTCGCCGAGCACCTCCTGCGCGGGGGGGTGCTCTAGTCTCCCCGGCCGTGCTGACCGACTACCACATGCACCTGCAGCCGGACGGCGCCGGCGCGCGGGCCGCGGCGGCGCCCTCCTGGGAGGCCGACGGCGGGCACCTGTCGCCGACCTGGATCGGCCGCTACGCCGAGCGGGCGCGGTCGCGGGCCGTGTCCGAGATCGCCGTGACCGAGCACGTCTACCGCTTCGCCCAGGCGCGCGACTGGAACGACGATCCCTGGTGGCGCGAGGAGGCCACCGAGGACGTGGACGCGTACTGCGAGGCGGTCCTGGCCGCCCGCGATGCCGGCGTGCCGGTGCTGCTGGGGATCGAGATGGACTGGCTGGCCGGCCGCCGCGACGAGATCGCCGCCTTCCTCGACGCGCGCCCCTTCGACGTCGTGCTCGGCTCGGTGCACTGGCTCGGCCCGCTGGCCGTCGACAACCCGGGCGCCGCCGACTGGGGCGGCCGCCCGGCGGAGGAGGTGTGGGGCGCCTACCTGGCCGAGCTGGTGGCGGCCGCGCAGTCCGGGCTCTTCGACGTGCTCTCCCACCCCGATCTGCCGAAGGTGTTCGGCACCCGCATGCCGGCCTCGCTCCAGTCGGCCCTCGACGACGCCGTCGCCGCCATCGCGGCGACCGGCGTGGCGATCGAGTGCTCGTCGGCGGGCCTGCGCAAGCCGGTCGGCGAGCTCTACCCGGCGCCCGGCCTGCTGGCGCGCTTCCGTGAGGCCGGCGTCCCGGCCACCCTGTCGAGCGATGCCCACCAGCCGGGCGACGTCGCGCGCGACTACGCGACCGCCGTCGCCGCCCTGCGCGGCGCCGGCTACGACACGATCACGCGCTTCTCGCGGCGCGAGCCGGTGCAGGTCGCCATCCGATGGGCATGAGGGTCGGCGCGGGCGCGGACGCCCATCGCTTCGGGCCGGGGCGGCCCCTCATGCTCGGCACGGTGCACGTCCCGCACGACGAGGGCCTGGTCGGCCACTCGGACGGCGACGTGGTCGCGCACGCCCTCTGCGACGCCCTGCTCGCCGCGGCGGGCCAGCCGGACATCGGGGCGGTCTTCCCCTCCGGCGACCCCGCCTGGGAGGGGGTCTCCGGCGGGCGGCTGCTCGCCGAGGTCATGGACCGCGTGCGGGGCGCCGGGATGTCGGTGGTGAACGCCCACGCCGTCGCGGTCTGCGAGCGCCCGCGCCTCGCGCCCCACCGCGCGGCGATGGAGGCGGCGCTGTCGGAGCTGGTCGGGGCGCCGGTCGGGGTGCACGCGACGACCAGCGACGGCATGGGGGCGCTCGGCCGCGGGGAGGGCGTCGCCTGCCACGCGGTCGCGCTCCTGGAGGCGCCGTGAGCGCCGAGGCGAGCGCCGGTCCGAGGCTCTACTCGACCCTGACCAAGCGGCGCGAGCCGCTGGAGCCGGGCCCCGACGGGGTGGTGCGCGTGTACGTCTGCGGCCCCACGGTCTACGGGCCGATCCACATCGGGAACGCCCGTCCCTTCGTGGTCTTCTCGGTCCTGAAGCGATACCTCGAGCGGCGTGGGGTCAGGGTCAAGCTGGTGTCGAACCTGACCGACGTCAACGACAAGATCTACGACGCGGCTCGCGCCGAGGGGGTGACGAGCACCGAGCTGGCGCGCCGCTACTCGCAGGCCTACGTGGACGACACGGACCGGCTGGGCCTGGGGCGGCCGGACGCCGAGCCCAAGGTGACCGAGACGATCCCCGAGATCATCCGCCTGATCGGCGAGTTGGTGGACGCCGACCTGGCGTACCCCTCGAACGGCGACGTCTACTACCGGGTGGCCCGCTTCCCCGGCTACGGCCGCCTCTCGGGCCGCCGCCTGGACGAGCTGGAGCCGCAGGAGCCGGGCCCGGGCAAGGAGTCGCCCCTCGACTTCGCGCTCTGGAAGGGGCGCAAGGCCGAGGAGGACACCTGGTGGGAGTCGCCGTGGGGGCCGGGCCGGCCCGGCTGGCACATCGAGTGCTCGGCGATGGCCGAGTCCACGCTCGGGCCCTCCTTCGAGGTCCACGGCGGCGGCATCGACCTTGTCTTCCCGCACCACGAGAACGAGATCGCCCAGTCCGAGGGCGCCCACGGCGGCCGCATGGCGGCGATCTGGATGCACAACGAGATGCTCGAGCTCGGCGACGAGAAGATGAGCAAGAGCATCGGGAACATCGCGCCGCTGTCGGAGGTGCTCGACCGCTGGCCCGCCGAGGTGGTGATCGCCTTTTTCCTCACCAGCCACTACCGGTCGCGGCTGCCCTTCACGGAGGAGCGCATGGCGGAGGCCGCTGCGGTCGTCGAGCGCCTCCGCAACGCCCTGACCGCGCTCGACCGCGCGACCGCCGGGCGCGGCGAGGGCACCGATCCCCAGCTCACGCGGGCCGTGGTCGAGTCGCGCTCCGCCTTCTTCGACGCCCTCGACGACGACTTCGGCACGCCGGCGGCCTTCGCGGCCCTCTTCGACCTCGTGCGGGCGGCCAACCGGGCCATCGCCGGCACCGCAGCCGGCGCCGGCCAGCTCCGCGACGCCCGGCGCGAGCTGCTCGAGCTGCTGGACGTCCTCGGCCTGGCGTCGATCGAGCCCGCTCCCGGCCCGGCGGTGCCCGACGAGGTCATGGAGCTGCTCAGCGCGCGCGAGGACGCCCGCGCGGCGCGGGACTTCGCCGCCGCCGACGCGGCCCGCGACCGGGTCCGCGAGCTCGGGTTCGAGATCACCGACACGCCGGAGGGGCCGCAGGTACGGCCGGCATGAGCCGGCCGGGCGCCCGGACCCCCGAGCGCGAGGTCGTCTACGGCCGCAACCCGGTGCGCGAGCTCATCGCGGCGGGCCGCCGGCCGGTCCACGAGATCCGCGCCCTGTCCCAGGTGGCCCAGGAGCCCTGGCTGGCGGGCCTGCCGGTCCGCGAGGCCACGCGCGACGCGCTCAGCCGCTGGGCGCGCAGCCCCGACCACCAGGGGGTGGCGGCCCTCACCGACCCCTACCCCGGCGCAGAGGCCGCCGACCTGCTCGAGCGCCCCGGCCCCGTCGTCTGCCTCGACGGCGCCCACGACCCGCGCAACATCGGCGCCATCGCGCGGGTGGCCGAGTGCGCCGGGGCCGCCGGCCTCGCGATCCCGCGACGGGGCGGCCCCGGCGTGACGCCGACCGTCGCCAAGGCCTCGGCCGGGGCCGTGGAGTGGCTGCCGATCGCCCGGCTGGGGAGCATGGCGGCTTTCGTCCACGACGCCCGCTCGGCGGGGCGCCTCGCCCTCGGGGCCGACCCCGAGGGCGGCGCCGACTACCGCGCCGTCGACTGGACCGCCGACGCGCTCATCGTCCTCGGATCGGAGGGGGGCGGCCTGCGCCCGCGCGTGCGCGACGCCTGCGACGGCCTGGTGAGCATCCCCACCGTCGGCCACATCGGCTCGCTCAACATCTCGGTCGCCGCGGGGATCCTGGTCTTCGAGGCCGTCCGCAACGCCAATTGACGCTCTTTGCGTGCTTTCGCCGTTGACGCGGCTTTGTGCGGACGATAACAATGCCCAACTCTCGCGATCCCAACGCTTGAGTTCAGCTTGATTCTTGGCGGATGATCGAGGAGAAAACCCCATGACCAGCGCGTTCTCGGGACAGTCATCCGCCGCCGCGACTCGAGCGGAGAGGTCGACCCAGGGTCATGCTCAACCATGGGTCGAGGTCCAGGACCGGGCGCTGGTGGGCCGGGCCCGCAACGGTGATTCCGTTGCAATGGACCAGTTGATCGAGCGGTATCGCGGCTTCGTGCGCATGAAGGCCAGCGCGTACTTCCTCGCCGGCGGCGAGGGCGAGGACCTCGTGCAGGAGGGGCTGATC